>JBEDDU010000269.1:0-6052 GCA_041176065.1 Verrucomicrobiota bacterium
TCGTTGGCGGTGACCTGCCATTCGGCGCGGGTCCAGACGCCGAGGCTTTCCTGGGTATCCGCCCAGGTGAGGCTGTTCGCGGCCACGTCGAACTGGTCGAAGGACGTGCTTTCGTAGCTGAGGCCGAGCCCGAGGATGAGGTCGGGGCGGACGCGACGGTCGATGGTCGCGGTGACTTCATCGCGGTCGAGCAGGTAGCGGTTGGCGTAAGGCGCGGTCAGGCTTTCGATCGACGAGCCGGCGCGCGACCAGAAGATCGAGGCTTCGGTGGTTTCGTCCCGGAAGCGAAGGCCCGGCGAAAGCAGCCAGCCGCCGTCACGCTGCCAGTCGGTGAGGTTGGGCGGGCCGCCGAGCTGCTGTCCGGGCAGGCCGGCCTTGCCGTGGTCGGCCGAGCCCACCAAGTCGAAGACGAGGTTCGGCGCCAGCCGCTGTTCGTGTTTCAGGAAGGCGCTGACGGCCTCGCGGTCGGCGTTGGGACGGAAGCCGTCGTCATGCGTCGCGGTCAGCGAGAGAGCGGTGCCTTGGGTCGCCGGCTTGGCGGACTGCGCGTTATTCGTCAGCAGCGCGTAGTTAAGGGTCCCGCGTCCGTAGGAGCCGCCTTCGGCGACCAGCGTCGAGCTGTTGCGGGCCGTGAGCGGGGACTGCTGGCGCAGGTCGATGACGCCACCGAGCGCGTTGGCGCCGTAAAGGGTGGAGGAGGGGCCGCGGAGCACTTCGACCGAGGCCAGTCCGAAGATGCGATAACGACCGATCTCGTAGGAATTGGAGAAACCCTGAGGCAACCGACGTCCGTCGAGGAGCACCGCCGTCTGGGTGGAGTTGGTGCCGCGCAGGAAGAGCGCGCCGACGGAACCCTCGCCGGATTGCTCCGTCGCGAACACGCCGGGGGCGCCGCCGAGCAGGCTCGTCAGGGTCGTCTGCCCGGCGTCGGTCGCCGCGGCCACGTCGAGCCGGCTGACGGAAGCGGAGGTCTCGGCCAAGGGCTTGGCCTGTCGTGTTTCGATCACGACGGTCTCGGGCAGGCGCGTCGGGGCCTGGGCGAGGAGAAGGGCGGCGAAGGTCAACATTATGTATCTTCGTATCTAGATATGTATATGCATGTCAAGAGTCCCCTTTCCTTCTCGGGCAAATGGGGCTGGAGAATGGCCTTGGTTATGGCATAGTAGGGGTCGATGGCCGCCGAACTCTCCCAGCAACCCGACCTCGGACCTGTCCGCCAGTTCTCCATCTTCGTCGAGAACAAGGTGGGACGACTCAACGAACTCGTCGAATCCCTGGCCGGCGCCGACGTGCATATCATGGCCCTGTGCCTGGTCGACACGACCGATTCGACCATCATCCGCATCGTCGTCGACTACCCCGAGCGAGCGGAGCAGGTCCTCGATGAGCATCGCTTCGCCCACGACGACGTCCCCGTCGTGGCGATCGAACTCCAGTCCGAGGCCCAGCTGAAGGATGTCACCCGCGTCCTGCTCAAGGCCGAGATCAACATCCATTACGTCTACCCGTTCCTTTTCCGCCCCAACGGCCGCTACGGACTTGTCGTGCGCACCGAAGCCCAGGAACTCGCGGCCTCCGTCCTTTCCAGCCACGGCATCACCGTGCTCAGCCGGAACGACATCGCGCGCTAAGCCCTCTTCGGTAGGGGAGGGACCGCGTCACAGCATAGTCTGTCGCGGGGTAGGGACAGCACCACGTGCTGTCCTTTCTGATTTCAAGCCGCAGGGCGACCGAGGGTAGGGGCGTGGCTCCGCCGCGCCCTCCTGCCTCTCTGTATTCTTGGCCGCTAGTAAATGATTAGGGGTGCACGATGAATCGTTCCCCTGCCTTGGCTGGCTCTGCAACTCTGACCCCAGGGTTTCCCCCTAAGACTTCCATCTTGCTCTGCATCCGGCTCGTCTCATTCTTACTTTAGGTGTGTAGGCGGCTAAGACCCGCTGAGATTCCTATCAAGAGGGCGCGCAAGCGCCCTCTCTCATTTTAGGGTTATGCTCAGGTTGGCGTCACGGAATAGCCTATCGCATCGTTTCGTCAGCCAGCGGGACTTGTTTTGCCTGAAGAAGCCAGCCGGCTCGATGGTTTGCTTGGTGAGATAGGCAAGCAGGTCACAGGCCTGCAGGAATTCGCTCGCCTTGGAGTCGCGCCCAAAAGGTTGGTCTAGCAAGATGCCGGGGAGCTCGAGTTCGTATTTGACCCATTCGAGCCAGCTGCTGGCAGGGGCGGTACGATGGTCATCACAGACGACGATCAATCCTTGCGAGGTGCACGTCACATGTCTCGTGCCGGTGATCTTGGCTTTGGCCGCGCATAGCAAACTGCGCCATACCGCCGGGAGGATGTCCTCGCCGGACAAACGCTTGTCCACCGTCACCCTGATTAACGTGAGAGTCCTTTGCTTGCGGATGGTCTCCAGTGCATGAAGCGCGATCTTCACGCGCTGCATCCGGTCCAGTTTGAAATGCTGGGGGCTTTTGCCCAGTAGTTCGCTTGCATGAAGTTCAGCCTGAATGGGTAATCCGAAGTCGGCGTGCAGGCGTCGGCGCATTTTCTCGAATTCAGCCTGCGCCTCATGCCAGTCCGCATGATGGACCATCAGGCCGCATAGCACGAAGGTGTGGTTCTGCGGGTTATGGCGGCCGGTGTCGCCGCTTTCATCGACATAGAGGAGGTGCATCCCGCTCGATTCATCCAACGCCGGTTGTCTTCGCAAAGCAGGGAATCTTGATGGTTTCATGAGGGATTCTCCTTCGTCCTGCGCGCCTCGTCCCGAGGCCCTTGGGCTTGGCTTGACCATCGTCCGTCCCTCCCTATTACTACACTTCCTTCGAATCAACGAGGGACCTGGAGAGGTGGCTGAGTGGCCGAAAGCGCCCGTTTGCTAAATGGGTATACCCCAAAAGGGTATCGTGGGTTCGAATCCCATCCTCTCCGCCACTTTTAAGAGGCTCGGAGGCCCAGAGGCCCTGAGGCTCAGACGGCATGACCGACCATGGGATGCGGTGAGAAGGCGTTCGGTTGGTCTTTGGGTGGCCGTCCATTTGCTGAGGCTGCGACGTCATTTTCGACCGGCTTGGTCGCTATCATCATAGGTCTTCGGGGACCTCTGGTCCTTAAGGAGTTTACATGAATACGCGTCGACCTTTGATGCCGTCATGCTCCGTCTTTGGTTTGCCTTGGTCCTTGCTGGGTGCTCCGTCATCGGTTCGGCCCAGACGCTTCGTCAGCTTTCTCCCTGGGCTTCCGGGGTAGGCCTGGCCGATCGGATCGCGGACCGCCCGGCGGACTGGCCTTTGCTGACGGCTCAGTTCGGCCATGTGACGCCGGAGAACTGCATGAAGCCCGCCGCGCTGCGCCGCACGGAGCAGGCTTGGGATTTCGAGCAGGCCGACCGCTTCGTGGCCTTCGCCAACGCCAAGGGCCTCAAGGTGGTCGGACATTGCCTGGTCTGGGCCAAGGATGACCGCACGCCGGCTTGGTTCTATCAGGACGGTGCGGCTCCGGCTACGAAGGAAGTCCTGCTGGCCCGCATGAAGACCCACATCGAGACGGTCGTCGGCCGCTACAAGGGGCGCATCGCGACCTGGGACGTGGTCAACGAGGCGCTCGATGACGGCAAGCCCGAGCTGCGTGACTCCGGCTGGCTGCGTATCGCCGGGGAGGAGTTCATCGCTCGCGCCTTCGAATATGCGCATGCGGCCGACCCGGCGGCCCAGCTGATCTACAACGACTACAACAACGAGCTGGACGGCAAGCGGGAGAAGATGCTGGCGCTGCTGGCCAGGCTCAAGGCCCGGAACGTCCCCCTTCACGCCGTCGGATTGCAGGGGCATTATGAGATCGACCGCGTGCCGTACGAGCAGCTCGAGAAGACCTTGGTCGCCCTCCGGGCCATCGGCATGAAGGCCGTGGTCTCGGAGCTGGACATCGACGTCATCCCCCGCGGTCGCTGGTGGGCCGACGGCAATCGCCATCGCGCCGAGATGACGAAGCTCGACCCTTACGCCGCCGGCTGCCCGCCGGAGGTCCTTGCCCGCCAGGCCGAGCAGTATGCGCGGCTCTTCCGGCTCTTCCGCAAATACGAGGACGTCATCGTCCGCGTTTCTTTCTGGAACCTCCATGACGGACAGAGCTGGCTCAACGACTTCCCGTGGAGGCGCGTGAACCACCCGTTGCTCTTCGATCGTCAGGGCAGGCCCAAGCCGGCTTACGACGCGGTGGTGCGGGCGCTGGCCGCCGAGCCCGCGGCTCCGCCCGTCACGCCCGTGCCGGCGTCCGTTCGCTAGTCTTCGGGAGGGCTTTGTGGCGACGAGGACGTCCGGAGGCTCCTTCCGGATCTCAGTGCGCGGCGTCGGTCCGGGCGGCGCCTTCCTTGTCGTAGATGGCGAGACGGCGGACGATGGCTTGGCTTTCGGCGTTCAGGCCGAAGATCTCGGGTTCGGTGCCTTCGCTCCGGAACTTGGCGACGACCTTGTCCAGGGCGTTGATCGAGGTGGTGTCCCAGAAATGCGCGTGCCGGACGTCGATGACGACTCTGGCCACCTTCTCCCGGAAATCGAAGGAGCCGGCGAAGGCCGTGGTCGAGGCGAAGAAGAGCTGCCCGGAGACAGAGTAGGTGCGGGTCGATCGGTCGTCCGACAGTTCGGGCGTCACTTTCATGAGCACGGAGATCTTGGCGGCGAAGCAGAGCGCGCTCAGAAGCACGCCGACGCCCACGCCGAGGGCGAGGTTGTGGGTCAGGACGACCACGGCGACGGTCGCGAAGGTGACGAGCGTGGCCGATTTCGGGAAGACCGGGATGTTGCGGAGAGATGCCCAGCTGAAGGTGCCGATGGAGACCATGATCATGACCGCCACGAGGGCCGCCATGGGGATCTGCGAGACCCAGCGGCCGAGGAGGACGACCAGGATGAGGAGGAAAGTCCCCGCCCAGAAGGTCGAGAGGCGACCACGTCCGCCGGAGCGAACGTTGATGACCGTCTGGCCGATCATGGCGCAGCCGGCCATGCCGCCAAAGAGCCCGGCGACGAGGTTGGCGACACCCTGGCCCTTGCACTCGGCGTTCTTGTCGCTCGGCGTGTCGGTGACGTCGTCCACGATGGTCGCCGTCATCAGCGACTCCAGGATGCCGACCAACGCCAGCGGCAGCGCATACGGGAGGATGATCCAGAGGGTCTGCAGGGTGAAGGGCACGTCCGGCCAGAGGAAGGAGGGCAGGGCCGAGGGCAGCTGGCCCATGTCGCCGACCGTGCGCAGCAGCTTGGCGTCGCCCCAACCCAAGCCCATCGAAAGGCCCGTGAGCACGATGATGCAGACGAGCGGGGAGGGGATGGCTTTGGTCAGCAAGGGGAGTCCGTAGATGATGCCCAGGCCGAGCGCCACGCAGCCATACATGAGCAAGCCTTGGCCTTCGAATTCCGGCAGCTGGGCGAGGAAGATCAGGATGGCGAGGGCGTTGACGAAGCCGATCACCACCGACCGAGCGACGAAGCGCATCAGGTCGCCCAGTCGCAGCCAGCCGGCGATGATCTGGAGCAAGCCGGTCAGCAAAGTGGCCGCGAAGAGGTACGGAAGTCCATGCTCCTTGACCAACGTCACCATCAGCAAGGCCATCGCGCCGGTCGCGGCGCTGATCATGCCGGAGCGGCCGCCCACGAAGGCGATCGTCACCGCGATGCAGAATGAGGCGTAAATCCCCACCTGAGGGTCGACGCCTGCGATGATGGAGAAAGCGATGGCTTCGGGGATGAGCGCCAAGGCCACGACGGTCCCGGACAGGAGGTCGGACCGGACGTTGCCGAACCATTGCTGCTGATAGGTTTGTTGCACGGGTCGGCGGGAGAAGTTCGGTGATAGGGACGGTCGGAAAGGTTGTTGCTGAGGCCGCCTGCCGTGATGGCAAGAGGATTGGGATGTCCTCTCGCGACCCGGCATGGAATCGGGCCCGCGTTTTCCGCCGTCGAAGGCTCAGCAGCAGGAACGTCCTGGGCGACTTGCGGGCGGGGCCGCGAGGTCGACGATCCGGGCGAGGGCAGGGGGGAGCTGCGTGCGGCGG
>JBEDDU010000270.1:0-5355 GCA_041176065.1 Verrucomicrobiota bacterium
TGGCGGTCGGGCTTCCGGCCGAATTCGGCCACGGCGGAGCTGATGACCTCGCCGGTCTTGGCGTCCTTGATCACCGGGGACCAGGAGAACCCGTCGCTGTTGGAGTTGCGGTGATGGTCGGCGATGAAGTCGACCGTCTCGCCGGCGAGGAGTTCGACTTCCGGGACGAGCACGGGCTGCTTGGCGCCGCCGGCGACGACGACCTCCTTGAGCAGGCCCCGGCGGGTGGAGACGATGCGGGCGCGGACGCCGTCGCTGGCCTTGCTGCCGACCTGCAGTTCGCCTTCGAGCCGGTAGGTGCCCGCGCTGCCGGCGGTCCAGCGGCGGATGGCCGCGAGCTCAGGCTTGTCGCCGGGGTGTCCGCCCTTCGCGGAGAGGAAGACGAAGGAGAACTTCTTGTCCGGGACCTTGTCCGTGGGCGAGACGCGGTCCTTGGTGCGCACGGTCATCTCGGTGAACCGCAGCTGCTTGGCCGCAGGGTCCCAGGCGCCGTAGCCGTAGCTCCAGGCGGCGGGCGCCGGGGCCGCGGCGGCTTCGCGCAGGTAATCCAGCGCGAGGGCGGTCTCGGCCGCCTTCGGTTCGCGGGCCAGGATCGTGCGGTACAGGAAGGCCACGCGGGCGGCGTCATCGGGCTGGGCGGCGGATTTCGCGGCGAGCTCGTCGCTCAGCGTGCGTCCGAAGGGATGGTTGAGCATCCACAGCGACTGCTGCGGGGTGGTCGTCTGGTTGCGCCGCGGCACATGGTAGTCCGGGTTGGCGAAGTCGAAGGTGCGGAAGAAGGCCGGGAGGTTCTGGCGGTCGATGTGGCCGTAGATCGTACGGCGCGGTTCGTCGAAGCGGGCGACGAGGTCGAACGGCTGCCCGCCGAACTTGGGGGCTTCGAGGCGTCCGGCCACGCGGAGCATGCTGTCGCGCATCGCTTCGAAGTCCAGACGACGCCGCTGGGCGCGCCAGAAGAGCGAGTTGTCCGGATCCTTGGCCTGGGCTTCGGGGCGCAGGTCGGCGCTCTGCAGGAAGGTGCGCGAGAGGACGATGCCGCGGATCAGCTTCTTCGTCGACCAACCGTCGCGGACGAAGGAGCTCGCCAGGTGATCGAGCAGGGCGGGGTTCTTCGGCGCGGGCGTGCGGACGCCGAGGTCGCTCGGGGTCTCGATGAGTGGCTGGCCGAGGAGGTGCATCCAGACGCGGTTCACCATGACGCGCGCGGTCAGCGGGTTGGTCGGGCTCGCGATGGCGTTGGCCAGGTCGAGGCGTCCGCTGCCTTGGGTGAACTCCTTGGGCGGGCCGTCGGAGAGGATCGAAAGATACTGACGCGGCACCTTCTTGCCGGGTCGGGACGGACTGCCGCGGAGGAAGACCACGCCTTGGACGGCCTTGGGCTTGTCCACCAGGGCCATGGCGTGCGGCGGGCTCTTGGGGCTGGTCGCCTTGTAGCCCGAGACGTCGATCTGCAGCTTGTTGCGCGTGTTGCGGTCGGCGACGTTGTAGGTGCCGATCAGCGAGGCCGGCGTCATGGCGGTCGGGCCGGTCGGGTGCAGGATCAGCTCGCGCCAAGGCTTCCACTCGGCGCGGGCGGAGTGGTCGGACTTGCGGGCTTCGGAGAGCAGCGCGGCGTAGGCGGCGGTCAGCTCGGCGAACTTCGCGGGGGCCTTGGCCTGCAGGCGGGCGCGCAGGAGCGGGTCGGCGAACTGGGTGGGCTGAGCGAGCAGGGCGGCGAAGCGCTTCGGGAATTCCGCATCCGCGACGCCATGCAGGCTCACCCAGGCGCCCCAGACCGGGTCGGTCGCCGTGAGCTTCGATTTCAGGGCGTTCTTCCAGCCCCCGAGCACGGCGGCGTAGAGGTTGGCGGCCTTGGCTTTCTGATTGGCGTCGAGTTTGGAATCCTTGAACGACTCCTGGGCGAGGTTCAGGTAGGCCGCGGTCTTTTCCGGCGAGTAGGAGAGTTCGTAGCGGCTCAGGATGAAGTCATCCAGTTTCTTCTGGCGGACGGCGAGTTCGGCTTCGAATTCCTCGGTCTCCTTGGTGCGGGTGAACGGCTTGAGCGGCGGGAGCTCCTTGGGTTCCTCGCTGGAATTGAAGATCGCGTAGAGGGAGTAATATTCGGTCGTCGGCAGGGGGTCGAACTTATGGTCGTGGCAGCGCGAGCACGCCATCGTCAGGCCTTGGGTGCCGCGCATGACGACGTCGATGCGGTCGTCGATGATGTCCGGCGTGCTGTTGAGGAAACGACGGCCGAGGGTCAGGAAGCCCAGCGCCGCGAGGTCCTGGTTCTGTTCGGGATCCTTGACGATCTGGTCCGCCGCGATCTGCAGCCGCAGGAACTGGTCGTAGGGAAGGTCCTGGTTGAAGGCCTTCACGACCCAGTCGCGATAGGTATAGGCGTAGGGATAGCGGCGCTCTTCCTGGAAGACGTAGCCCTTGGTGTCGGAGTAGCGGGCGACGTCGAGCCAGTGACGGCCCCAGCGTTCGCCGAAGGCGGGCGCGGCCAGCAGGCGGTCCACGAGTTTCTCGGTCGCCTGAGGGTCTTGGTCGCCGACGTAAGCGGCGATCTCGGTCGCGGTGGGATTGTATCCCCAGAGCGCGAGCGTGAGCCGACGGATGATGACTTCGCGCGGGGCCTCCGGATTGAAGTCCAGTCCGGCGTCTTTCAGCTGGGCCAGCACGAAGCGGTCGAGCGGCTGCCGGACCTTGGCGGCGTCGGCCGAGGCGAGGGCGGGCGCGGCCGGCGCCTTCACGGGCTGGAAGGCCCAGTGCTTGCGGGGATCCTGGGCGAGCGGCTTCGCTTCGTCCGGCCAAGGCAGACCTTGGCGCACCCATTCGGTCAGCGCGGCGATCGCCTTGGGCGGCAGCTTCTCGTCTTCACCGGGCATGGCGTAGACGTCCGCCGCTTTGACATGGTTGACGGAAAGGATCAGCCGGCTGACTTCGGGTTTGCCGGGGACGACGACCGGACCGAGTTCGCCGCCTTTGAGGACGAACTCACGCGCGTCGAGGCGGAGGCCGGACTTCTGCTTTTTCTCGCCATGGCACTTATAGCAATGTTCGGCGAGGACCGGCCGGACTTCCTTTTCGAAGAACTCCAGCTGCGCCGGGGTGGCAGGTTCGGCCGCCGACGCCGCGACGGCGAAGGAAAGTGAGCCAATGAAGAGCCGGAAAGACATCAGGAAAGGGTAGGACAGGGCGGGGTGCCCTAAGTTCCTCAAACGTGTTGGCTGTCATCGGGATGTAAAGCCGTTGGTGGGGTTTTTGCGGGAAAGCCCCATCCGAACATCGGTTAGGGTTTGAACCCTCCGCCAAAGGTGCTGTCTTGAGGACACCCCTGACACCTCATGACGCCCTTCCTCCGTAAGGCCCCCGCGCCCTTGCTGGCCCTCCTTGGGCTGGCCGCCTTGGCCTCCGCCGCCGACCCTAAGCCGGTCGCCGAATCGCCGCACATGCACGCCCGCGACAAGCAGCGACTGGTCGACATCTCGGCCGAGTTGAACGGCGCCAAGGAGCTCTACCTGCTCGTCGCCGAAATCGACGGCAACGCGTTCGACTGGGCTGATTGGATCGAGCCGGAGGTCGTCCTCGCCGACGGCACGGTGCTCGACCTGACCAAGCTGAAGTGGAAGGAGGCCGAATCGCTGGGCCAGACCCGCGTCGGCAAGAATTACGACGGCAAGCCGCTCAAGGTCGCCGGCAAGGAGTATGCGCGCGGCATCGGCACGCACGCGTCTTCCTTCATCGCCTACGAGCTGCCCGCTCCGGCCAAGTCCTTCCGCGCCAAGGTGGCCATCGACGACGGAGGCGCGCTCCGCGGCGGCAAGGTCACTTCGGCGGACGTCAAGTTCGGGGTCTTCACCTCGCGTCCGGCCAAATACAAGCCGGTCGACTTCGAGAGCGGACCCACGTTGGTCCCGGCCGAGCTCTTCACGGTCCCGGAAGGCTTCGAGGTCACCGTCTGGGCCACCTCACCGCAGATCTTCAATCCCACGAACATCGATTTCGACGAGCGCGGCCGCATGTACGTCGCCGAGGGCGTCAACTACCGCAGCAAGTCCGGCCGCCGCAAGGAAGGCGACCGCATCGTCGTCCTCGAGGACACCACCGGCGCGGGCAAGGCGGACAAGGTCACGGTCTTCACGCAGGAAACCAACCTCGTCTCGCCCCTGGGCGTGGCCCATATCGACGGCAAGATCGTCGTCTCCCAGCCGCCGGACCTGCTCGTCTACACCGACGTGAACGGCGACGGCGTCTTCGACCCCAAGGTCGACAAGCGCGAGGTCCTGCTGACCGGCTTCAACGGACGCAACCACGACCACTCCCTGCACAGCGCGACGTTCGGTCCGGACGGCCAGTGGAACTTCAACCAGGGCAACACCTGCGCGCAGTTCACCGACAAGTCGGGCAAGACCTTCCGCATCGGCAGCCCCTACAACCACGGCGAATGGACCAAGCAGGCCGTGGACGCCCAGAAGGTCGCCGGCCTTCGCAGCGATGACGGCAACGTCTGGGTGGGCGGCTTCTCCGTCCGCATGAACAGCGACGGCACCAACGCCCGCATCGTCGGTCATAACTACCGCAACAGCTACGAGCAGTCCGTCAATTCGCTCGGTGACATGTACCAGAGCGACAACGACGATCCGCCCGCCTGCCGCGTCAGTCTGATCATGGAGGGCGGCAACGCCGGCTTCGCCTCCGCCGACGGCCAGCGCTCCTGGGGCGCCGACAAGCGTCCCGGCCAGGAGACGCCGGTCGCCGAATGGCGCCAGGACGACCCCGGCACCATGCCCGCGGGCGACGTCTACGGCGGTGGTTCGCCGACCGGCGTGGCCTTCTATGAGAACGGCGCGCTCGACCCGAAGTGGAACGGCCTGCTCCTCGCCTGTGAGGCCGGCAAGAACGTCGTCTTCGGTTACCTGCCCAAGCCTGACGGCGCCGGCATGAAGCTGGAGCGCTTCGACTTCCTCACCTCCAACACGGAGAAAGAGTGGGCGGGTTCGGACTTCCTCGGCGGCAAGGCCACGGGCGTCCTCAAGACGAAGTTCCGTCCTTCCGACGTCTGCGTCGGTCCGGACGGCGCGATCTACGTGGCCGACTGGTTCGACCCCGGCGTGGGCGGCCACGGCACGCGCGACAACGGCCTTTCGGGCACCATCTACCGCATCGCTCCGAAGGGCTTCAAGTCCGTCGTCCCGAAGATCGACCTCACGACCGTCGCCGGTCAGCTCGCCGCGCTGCGCAGCCCTTCTCCCAACGTCCGCGCCGGCGGCTTCAACCGCCTCAAGGCCGCGGGTGACAAGGTCGTCGACGACGTCGCCGCGCTCCTCGCCGACGCGAATCCTTACGTCGCCTCCCGCGCCGTCTGGCTGC
>JBEDDU010000271.1:0-9773 GCA_041176065.1 Verrucomicrobiota bacterium
GAGCCCGGGCAGCTGGCCGGGCTCGCCGACGATCGTCGCGACGAGCACGGGCTGGGCGCGGAAGGCGATCGCGCCGGCCGCCGCGGGCAGCCCCGCGGTGAGGAAGACGGCCAGGGCCGAGATGATCCGGAGCTCGCGAGGGGTCATGCGCGCAGTATCCGGCCCGCCTCCGCAGGGTCAACGCCGGGATTCTCCCTCGCCAAGCCGACGCCCTCCGCCTATCCCTCCCGCACATGGAATCCGTCTGGTATCTCTGGCTGGTCTTCGTGCTCCTCAACGGCAGCGCGGCGGGAATCTCGCTCGTCGCCGGCGTCGTCGCCGCGCTCTCCCATGCCGAGCTCGAGGACCTCCGCCGCCGGCAGGCCACCGCCGCCGTCGCCCTCGAGCGCTGCCGCGGCGACCAAGGCAACACCTTGGCCGCCTTCGAGGTCCTGTCCGCCGCCTTCGTCGGCATGAGCGCCCTGCTCGGCGGGGTCCTCGTCGGCGTCCGCTTCCTGCCCCGCGTCGGCGAGAGCTGGACCTTCGCCCTCGGCACCGTGCTCGTCGTGATCGCGGGCTCCTTCTTCATGGCGTGGCTCACGATGATGCTGCCCCGCAAGGTGGGGATGCATTTCCGCGTCGCGCTCGCCCCCCGCGTCGCGGCCGCGCTGCCGCTCGTGCGCGGCGCCGCCAAGATGCTGCGCATGCTCGGCAAGCTCCACGACTCCCTCGCCCCGCCCGAGGAGCCCGGCGTCGACCGCGCCGACGCCGACATCGGCAGCCTCGCGCAGGCCGCCGCCCGCGAAGGCAAGATCACCCAGGCCGAGAGCAACCTCGTCGCGAACGCCGTCCGCCTCGACGACATCCCGGTCTCGCAGGTCCTCACGCCGCGCCCGGTCGTCACGTCCATCGAAGCGGGGCTCACGGTCGCCGACGTGCTCCGTCTCTATCCGAACGTCCCGCACGGCCGCATGCCGGTCTGGGAGCAGAACCCCGACCGCATCGTCGGCGTGGTCCGCCGCCGCGACCTCCTGAAGGCCGCCGGCGAGGGCCGCCGCGACGTCCGCGTGCGCGACCTCATGGGCAAGGCCCACGTCGTGCCCGAGAACGCCACCTTGTCCGACGCCCTCCACGACCTCGTCCGCGCGCACCAGCATCTGGCCGTCGTGGTCGACGAGTTCGGCGCCTTCGCCGGCGTCGTGACGCTCGAGGACGTCTTCGAATCCCTCCTCGGCGTCGAGATCTACGAGAAGGACGATCCGCACCCCGACATGCGCGAGCTCGCCCGCCAGCGCGGTCACCGCGTCGGCCGGCGCGCGGGCCCCGACGCCCCCAAGCCCGGCGCATGAACTTCGCCGCGCTCGCCTACTGGACGCACGACCTCGACCCGGTCGCGTTCCGTTTCCCCGAGAGCTGGGGCCTGCGCGGCATCCATTGGTATGGCCTCGCGTACGCGGCGGGCTTCATGGCCGCGGCCTGGCTGCTCGGCCGCTGGCGGCGCGCGGGGCTCACGCCGTTGCGTTCGGCGCTCGACGAATCCGCGCTCATCACGGCCGTCATGGTCGGCGTCATCGCCGGCGGCCGGCTCGGCCACGTGTTCCTCTACGCGCGCGAGGAGTTCGCGGCGGACCCGCTCATGCTCTTCCGCGTCTGGGAGGGCGGCATGGCCAGCCACGGCGGTTTCCTCGGCGTGCTCCTCGCCGGCGTCTGGTTCGCCCGCCGGGCGCGCGCCGATTTCTTCGCCGTCGGCGACCTGCTCTGCGCCCTGGCGCCGGCGGGCCTCCTCTTCGGCCGGCTCGCGAACTTCATCAACGGCGAGCTGGTCGGCGATCCGTCGGACCTGCCATGGGCGGTGATCTTCCCGCGCGAGGGCGATGCGCCGCGGCATCCGTCGCAGCTTTACGAAGCCCTCGCCGAAGGGCTGCTGCCCTTGCTCTGGGTCCTTCGCCGTTATCCGCTGCGCCTGCCGGCGGGCCGCCTCGCGGGAGAGTTCCTGCTCCTTTATTCCGCCGGCCGCATCTTCTGCGAGGCCTTCCGTTCGCCCGAAGACGGCTACGTCCTCGGCCTCACGGCCGGCCAGTTCTGGACGCTCCCGCTCGCCGCCTTCGGCGCCTTCCTGGTCTGGCGCGTCCGCCGCCGGGCTGAATGATGTTGCCCGTATGGGCGGAGGATGGGAAAACCTCCCCGCGCCATGACGAACGTCCCGCTCCTTGATCTCGGCCCGCAGAACCGCGCCCTCGAAACGCAGTTCGAAGCCGCCTTCCGCGACGTCCTCCGGTCCAACATGTTCATCATGGGCCCGCGCCTCGAGGCCTTCGAGAAGGACTGCGCCGCGTTCCTCGGCGTGAAGCACGCCCTGGGCGTCTCCTCCGGCACCGACGCGCTCCTGCTCGCCCTCATGGCGCTCGGCGTCGGCGAAGGCGACGAGGTCCTGCTGCCTTCCTTCACCTTCTTCGCGACCGCCGGTTCGGTCTCCCGCCTCGGCGCCACCCCGGTCTGGGTCGACGTCGATCCGCACCACTTCAACCTCGACCTGGCCGACGCGGCCCGGAAGGTCGGTCCGCGCACCCGGGCGATCATGCCGGTGCACCTCTTCGGGCAGTCCGCCGACCTCGACGCGCTCCAGGCCTTCGCCTCGGCGCACAAGCTCCGCGTGGTCGAAGACGCCGCCCAGTCGATGGGCGCCCGCTGGAAGGGCCGCGCGACGATGTCGGTCGGCGATTTCGGCGCGACGAGCTTCTTCCCTTCCAAGAACCTCGGCGGCATGGGCGACTCCGGCCTGGTCACGACGCAGGACGACGCCCTCGCCGAACGCGCGCGCATCCTCCGCGTCCACGGCATGCAGCCGAAGTATTACCACCGCGAGGTCGGCGCGAACTTCCGCATGGATCCGCTGCAGGCCGCGCTCCTGCACCTCAAGCTGCCGCACCTGCCTTCGTATAACTGCGCGCGCGCGGGCAATGCGATCTTCTACCAGACGGCGCTCAAGGGCGTCGCCGGCGTCGCCGAGAACCGCCCCGGCGCCGACAAGGCCGCCAGGATCCTCCTGCCGGTGGACTTCTCCGGCCAGGGCATCTGGAACCAGTTCACGCTCCGCGTCCCGCACGGCCGCCGCGACGCGCTCAAGGCCTTCCTCACCGCGCGCAAGATCGGCTGCGAGATCTACTACCCGATCCCGCTGCATCGCCAGCAGTGCTTCGTCGACCACAAGTATCGCGGCTTCGACCGCGTCCCCGTCGCCGAGCAGCTCGCCGCCGAAGTCCTCAGCATCCCGATCTTCCCCGAACTCACCGCCGAACAACGCCAGTGGGTCGCCGACTCGCTCGCCGATTTCGCGGCCGGGAAGAGCGAGTAGAGGCATGGCGGTTGGCGGTAAGCCGAGTGCCGAAGGTGCAAATGTGCAAATCGGCCTGCGTCCTGTGCAAACGTGAAGCCACATCAGGGCCAGAGCTAGGGCTAGGGCTAGGGCCAGGCCGCCGAACGGTGGCCGCAAGTTAGGGGTGAGACTACGTCACGCCCTATAAGCCCGATTAACCCACCTCCGCCTCTTCTAGCTCCAGCCCTAGCCCAAGCCCTAGCCCAAGCCCAAGCTCTTTAAAAACACCTTTGCACCTTTGCACGGCCATCAGTCCGGCCGACCGGTCAACGGATCAACTCGCGCGGCTTCGCGCCGCGCTCAGAAGAACCGGATCGTCTTGATCCGCATCTTCTCGTGCTCCTCGTCGGTGCACGGGGCGTCGATCGGCACGGCCGGAGCCTTGTCGTTCGGGACGACGAGCTTGTTGGCCAGGAGATACTGCTCCACTTCGGCGCCGGAGATGTCGGGCAGCATGACGCCGTCGATCTCGACGCAAGGGGAGAGGCGCTGGCCGGACTTCTCGACCATCTCGGCGTAGTTCGCCGGATTGTTGATGATGTCCACGTCCACGTAGTTCAGGGCGTACTTCGCCATGATGGCGCGCACGCCGTTGCTCCAGCCGCAGCTGGGTTTGAGGTAACAACGGATGTCCATGCCCTCACCAATGGAGGGGTTCCGCGGGGAATCAAGCCCGGCGGGCTTTTCGGCCGCCGTTTTCGGACGTGACCGCGGCCGGCTCGTACCAGTAGCCGATGCCGTGGATCGTCCGGAGGCTGTCCAGCTTGCGCCCGTGGTCTTCGAAGGCGTCGCGGATCTTGGCGACGTATTGGTCCAGCGACCGGCTGCGGATGTCGGCGTGCACGCCCCAGACGGCGTGGATCAGGCTGTGGCGGCTGATGATGACGCCGGGGTTGGCGTGCAGGTGGTAGAGGATGCCGAGCTCCTTCCGGCCGAGCTTGTGCTTCTTGCCGCCCGCGAAGACCAGTTCGAGTCGCTCCGGGTGCACCTCCGCGCCGTTGAAGAGGAACACGTCCGTCCCGAGCGCGGCGTTGACGGTCAGCCGGCTGTCCCCGGCGGTCTCGCTCCGGCGCAGCACCGCATGGATCCGCGCGATGAGCTCCGCCGGATGATGCGGCTTGCCGACGAAGTCGTCGGCGCCCGCCTCGAGCGCGCGCGCGACATGTTCGCCGTCGCGCAACGCGGAGAGGAAGATCACCGCCGGCGAATGCGGCAGGCGACGGATCTGGTCCAGCACGGCGAGCCCGTCCAGGTCAGGGAGGTTCGGATCCAGCAGGACGAGGTGGACGTACGATTCCCCGACGAACCTCAGCGCGGTGGCGCCTTTGTGGAAGACTTGGGTGGCGAGGCCGGCGTTCAGGAGTTGATCGGCGAGCGCGGCGGCGAGGCTGCGATCGTCTTCAATGATGACCACCAATGGCTTCTGCTTGGGACTCATGCAGAATCTTGGGAAGGGGGTAAGACTGAGGGGGGTGCTGACATATGTAAAAAAGGCGAAGGGGTTGCCAAGCCCCATTCCGTCGCCATGCTGATAGGCGATGACCGACGTCCCCGAGCCTTCCGCCGCCCGCAAATGGGCCGTCCGGGCCTTCTTGATCCTGTTCATCGTCTCGGCCGCATGGATGGCCTGGTTCGGCGTCCAGCAGCAGCGCCTCCATGGGGCGAAGCAAGGGTCCAAGAACCCCTACGAAGATCGGAGCCTTTTCGGTCGGTAAGCCCAGCCGCCGGGGCTTGTTTCTAAAAACTTGACCAGAGGGACTTCGTTCCTAAGTTCTTCGCTTCCACCGACCGCCTCCTTCGTCTAGCCCGGTCCAGGACACCTCGTTTTCACTGAGGTAACTGGGGTTCGAATCCCCAAGGGGGCGCCAGGTGGAAGCTTTTGATCCGCTCTCTCCGCAAGGGGAGGGTGGACCTTTATTTTCAGGTTGTTCACATTGCCCCTTGCCTAGGTTCAAAAATTATTGAAACATCAGGAAGCCCCCGACCGCAGGGCCTAAACCTGATGAAGCCCCCTTCAGAAAAGTCCGCCGGCCGTCGTAAGAGCCGCCCTTCTTATGCTCCGCTCCAACCCCACGAGCTCGAGCTGGCCGATTTCTTCGTCCGCATGGCCGGAATCCTGGGCGTACCGCGCTCGGTCGCCGAGATCTACGCTTTGCTCTATATTTCCTCCGGGCCGGTTGATTTCGACCAGATCCAAGGCCGGCTTGGTATCAGCAAAGGCTCTGTCAGCCAAGGACTTAAGTTCCTCCGCGATCACGAGATGATCCTCTCGGTCAAGGAGCCGGGCTCCCGCCGCGAACGCTGGCAGCCGACGCCTTCCTTGGCGGCCTCCTTGGTCGCCCTCCTGCGCAGCCAGGTGCTCCCCGCCCTCGAGCAAGCCCAACCCGGACTACAACGCGTCCTCGCGGACGCCGAACAGCGCGGCGCCCAGCCCGAAGTCATCGAGCGGCTCAGCCGCCTCAACCGCTGGAACAGCCGAGCCCTCGAGCTCGCCCCGCTCCTCCTCCCGCCCCCCGGGGCCTGACCCTTCCTGCCGGCTCGGCCGGTGACAGTCCTTCCTTCCCGTACGTGCATGCGAAATTCGCCTCCACGTGCGGTAGCCTGCCCAAGTAATCAAAAAAGGTAGAAGCGGATAGCGGTAAGCGGTTGGCGGTTAGGCCAAATAACCGAAATCCGAATACCGTACCCCAAGCCCGCCTCGGCTGCATCTTCCTAACCGCTTACCGCCAACCGCTACCACCTTTCCCACTCATGCGCATCGCCATCACCTCCGGCTACTTCGACCCGATGCACCGCGGCCACCTCGAGCTGCTTGAGCTCTCCCGCGCCCAAGGCGACGTGCTCTGGGTCATCGTCAACACCGACGCCCAGGCGGCCCTCAAGAAGGGCAAGGCCTTCATCGATCAGGACACCCGCCTCGCGGTGACGTCCGCCCTCCGCGTCGTCGACCGCGCGGTGCTCTCGATCGACACCGACGGTTCGGTCTGCGCGACGCTCGACTGGCTCATCGGCGAGGCCAAGGCCCAGGGCCATGAAGCCGTCTTCTGCAAGGGCGGCGACCGCAACGCCGGCAACATCCCTGAGATGACGGTGCTCAACAAGCACGGCGCGAAGCTCATCGACGGCCTCGGCGCCAAGATCGACAGCAGTTCCCGCATCATCGCCGGGGCGAAAAAGCCTTCCGCCTGAACCCATCCCCCTCTACCAAACCCTCACATGAAAAAGCGCGCGCTCATCACCGGCATCACCGGCCAGGACGGCTCCTATCTCGCCGAATTCCTCCTCAGCAAGGGCTACGAGGTGCACGGCGTCATCCGTCGCTCTTCCTCCTTCAACACGGGCCGCATCGAGCACCTCTACATGGAGGACCTCGTCCGCGACATCCACACGAAGAAGATCCAGCTCCACTACGGCGACCTTGGCGACGCGACCGGCCTCATCCGCCTCATCGGCGACGTGCAGCCGGATGAGATCTACAACCTCGGCGCGATGTCGCACGTGAAGGTCTCCTTCGACATCCCGGAATACACCGCCGACACCGACGGCCTCGGCACGCTGCGCCTCCTCGAGGCCGTCCGCATCCTGAAGATGGAGCAGAAGGTCCGCATCTACCAGGCCTCGACCTCCGAGCTCTACGGCAAGGTCGTCGAAGTCCCGCAGTCCGAGACGACCCCGTTCTACCCGCGCAGCCCTTACGGCGTCGCCAAGATCTACGCCTACTGGATCACCCGCAACTACCGCGAGGCCTACGGGATGTTCGCCTCCAACGGCATCCTCTTCAACCACGAGTCCGAGCGCCGCGGCGAGACGTTCGTCACCCGCAAGATCTCGCTCGCCGTCGCCAACATCGTCCACGGCCGCCAGGACTGCCTCTTCCTCGGCAACCTTTCCGCGCAGCGCGACTGGGGCTACGCGCCCGACTTCGTGCAGTGCATGTGGCTCATCCTGCAGCACAAGCAGCCCGACGACTTCGTCATCGCGACGGGCAAGATGTACACCGTCCGCGAATTCTGCACCCACGCCTTCCGCCGCGCCGGCATCGAGCTCGACTGGCAGGGCGCGGGCGCCGACGAGAAGGGCGTCGACCGCAAGACGGGCAGGACGCTCGTCGCCGTCGACCCGCGTTACTTCCGCCCCACCGAGGTCGAGCAGCTGCTCGGCAATCCGGCCAAGGCCGTCCGCGAGCTCGGCTGGAATCCGCAGCAGACTTCCTTCGAGCAGCTGGTGCAGAAGATGGTCGACCATGACCTGAAGGCCGTCGCCCACGCCCACCGCTGATGGACCGCGCCGCGAAGATCTACGTCGCCGGGCACCGCGGGATGGTCGGCTCGGCCATCGTCCGCGCGCTCCGCGCCGCGGGCCATACGTCCGTGCTCACGCGCACGTCCGCCGAGCTCGACCTCCGCGACGGCGCCGCGACCCGCGCGTTCCTCGCCGCGGAGCAGCCGGCCTACGTCGTGATGGCGGCCGCGCGCGTCGGCGGCATCAAGGCCAACGCAGCCCAGCCCTACGACTTCCTCTACGACAACCTCGTGATGGCGGCCAACGTCATCGAGGGCGCGCGCCTCGCCGGCGTCCGCAAGCTGCTCTTCCTCGGGTCGAGCTGCATCTATCCGAAGCTGGCCGCGCAGCCGATCCGCGAGGACTCGCTCCTCACCGGTCCGCTGGAGGTCACCAACGAGGCCTACGCGGTCGCGAAGATCGCCGGCATCAAGCTCTGCGACCACGCGCGCGCCCAGCACGGCTGCGACTTCATCAGCGCGATGCCCTGCAACCTCTACGGCACGGGCGACAACTTCTCGCTGGAGAATTCCCACGTGCTCCCGGCGATGATCCGCAAGATGCACGAGGCCAAGCTCCGCGGCGACGCGACCTTGAAGCTCTGGGGCACGGGCACGCCGCTCCGCGAATTCCTGCACGCCGACGACCTCGCCGAGGCCTGCCTCATGCTCCTCGACCGTTACTCCCAGGCCGGCCACATCAACGTCGGCTCCGGCGAAGAGCTCACGATTCGCGAACTCGCCGGCCTCGTCGCCCAGGCGGTCGGTTTCACGGGTCGCGTCGAATTCGACCCGTCGATGCCCGACGGCACCCCGCGCAAGCTCATGGATGTCTCCCGCATCCGCGCCCTCGGCTGGAAGCACCGCATCACCATGGCCGACGGCATCCGCGACGCCTACGCCTGGTATCTCGCGAACGCGGCGGAAGCGCGGAAGTAAGAGACGCAGGTGCAAACGTGCAGATAAATCAGGGCTAGAGCTAGGGCTAGGGCTTGGGCCAGGCCGTCGGGTTCAGGTCACGGTCCGCAACCAAACCTGCAACCCGCGCCAGTCTCCCGACGGCTGAGACCCGAAACCTGACTAGCCCCAGCCCTAGCCCTAGCCCTAGCCCTCAAAAACACCTTTGCACTTTTGCACAGGAGCTCCGCTCCGATTTGCACCTTTGCACTGCCTCTAATTTGTCTCTCCCCTTGTCCCCGTGCCCACGTGCCAGCGTGCCCCCTTTAAAAACCATGCCCTCCGTCACCCTCTGCATCCCCGCCCGCATCGCTTCCACGCGCCTGCCCCGCAAGGTCCTGCTCGATCTCGGCGGCAAGCCCGTCGTCCGGCATGTCTGGGAACGCGCGAAGCAGGTCCGCCAGGCGGACCGCGTGGTCCTGCTCACCGACTCCGAGGAGGTCGCCGGCGTCGCGCGCGGTTTCGGCGCCGAGGTGCTCATGACCGACCCGGCCTGTCCTTCGGGCACGGCGCGCATGGCCAGCGTCATCGGACACCTGCCCGGAGATTTCTTCCTCAACGTCCAAGGCGACGAGCCTTTCATCCAGCCGGAGCTCCTGGACGGGCTCATCACGCGCTGGAAGGAGACCCGGTGCCCGCTGGTCACCGCGGTCTCCAAGATCCACGCGACCGAGCGCCTGCTCGCGACGAGCGTGGTGAAGGTCGTGCGCGCCGAGAACGGCGAGGCGATCTACTTCTCCCGCAGCCCGATCCCGCACCTCCGCGGCGTCGAGCCGGCCGAATGGGTCAAGCGCCGCGACTACTGGGTGCACATCGGCGTCTATGGTTACGACCGCGCCACGCTCGCCGGCTACGCCCAGCTCAAGCCGACCGAACTCGAGGCCGTCGAATCCCTCGAACAGCTCCGCTTCCTCGCCCACGGCCTCACCTTCCAGACCGTCGTCACCGATTATCATCCCGTCGCCATCGATACTCCGGAGGATCTCGAGGCCGCGCGGAAGATGGTGTGACGCGCCGAAGGCGCGGCACGCCATCGTGCAAAAGTGCAACCGGCCTGCGGCCTGTGCAAAGGTGAAGCCACATCAGGGCCAGAGCTAGGGCTAGGGCTTGGGCCAGGCCGCCGAACGGTGGCCGCAAGGTAGGGGCGAGACTACGTCACGCCCTATAAGCCCGATTAACCC
>JBEDDU010000272.1:0-8045 GCA_041176065.1 Verrucomicrobiota bacterium
ACCCGCACACCGACCCCGACATCTCCGAGGACAACCTCAAGAAGATGGCGGACCTCATCGCCTCCAAGGGCCTGAAGGTCGGCTCGCTCGTGGCCCCCGTCTGGGGCGGCACGGTGGGTGACTCCGCGATGGGCACCGACGAACAGCAGCAGAAGTTCCTCCTCGCCATCGAGAAGGCCTGCCGCATCGCCAAGCTCCTCAACCAGCACGGCGTCCGCCAGTACGGCGTCATCCGCGTGGACTCCGCCGAGTTCGGCGTGCAGAAGTGGCGCGAGAACCCGAAGGCCAACACGGCCCGCATCGTCGACACCTTCAAGAAGGCCGCGAAGATCGCCGAAGGCCATGGCGAGCGCATCGCCGCCGAAGGCGAGATCTGCTGGGCCGGCATGCACTCCTGGAAGGCGATGCTCGACACCCTCGAAGGCGTCGGCATGCCGAAGACCTTCGGTTTCCAGGCCGACCTCGCCCACACCTACCTCTACCTGATGGGCTACAACGAGCCCGAAGCCGCCCTCCTCAAGGAAGGCTACACTTCGGAACAGTTCTGGCCCGCCTACCGCGAGATGGTCGGCAAGCTCCGCCCCTGGACCTTCGACTTCCACGTGGCCCAGAACGACGGCACCGTGCACGGCACCGGCTCCCACGAGAAGACCGGCCGCCACTGCCAGGCCGACGACGCCAACGGCAAGCTCGACATCACGGCCTGCTCCAAGGTCTGGCTCGAAGGCGCCGCCGATCGCGGCATGAAGCACATCTGCTGGGATGGCTGCATGTTCCCGAACGCCACGCTCGAGAACCCGAAGACCTGGAACACCATCCTCTCCGCGATGGTGAAGGTGAAGCAGGCCCTCTGAGCTTCTGACCTAACCGCTATCCGCCAACCGCTTACTCCTCAATCATATGTCTAAAGCCATTCGCATCGGTCTCATCGGTTACGGCTTCATGGGCCGTACCCACTCCAACGCCTACTCCCAGGTCGGTCACTTCTTCCCGAAGGACAAGCTGACCACGGGCCACCACATCGTCCGCCAGGCCGTCTGCGGCCGCGACGAAGCCAAGGTCAAGGACTTCGCCGAGAAGTGGGGCTACGCCTCCTACGAGACCGACTGGCGCAAGCTGGTCGCCCGCGCCGACATCGACGCCGTCGACATCTGCACCCCGAACGACTCGCACGCCGAGATCGCCCTCGAGTGCATCAAGCACGGCAAGATGATCCTCTGCGAAAAGCCCCTCGCCCTCAACGGCGCCCAGGGCGAGCAGATGGTCGCCGCCGTCGAGAAGTCCGGCCTGCCGAACCTGGTCTGGTACAACTACCGCTTCCTCCCCGCCGTGACGCTCGCGAAGAACATCGTGGCCGCCGGCGAGCTGGGCCGCGTGTTCCACTACCGCGCCAACTTCCTCCAGGATTGGACCATCTCCACCGAGCTGCCGCAGGGCGGCGCCGGCCTCTGGCGCCTCGACGCCGCCGCCGCCGGTTCCGGCGTGACGGGCGACCTCCTCGCGCACTGCATCGACACGGCCCGCTGGATCAACGGTGACATCACCGAGGTCTCCGCGATCACCGAGACGTTCATCAAGGAGCGCGTCCACACCGCCACGGGCAAGAAGCAGGCCGTCACCATCGACGACGCCGCGATCTTCCTCTGCCGCTTCGAGAACGGCTCGATCGCGCAGTTCGAATCCACCCGCTACGCCCGCGGCCACAAGGCCCTCTACACGTTCGAGATCAACGGCGAGAAGAAGTCCCTCCAGTGGGACCTCCACGACCTCAACCGCCTCAACTACTTCGATCACTCCGTCCCGGGCGATCGTCGCGGTTGGGCCAGCATTCACGCGTCCGACGGCGACCACCCGTACGCCGGCAACTGGTGGGTCCCGGGTCTCTGCCTCGGTTACGAGCACTCCTTCACCCACGCCCTCGCCGAGTTCCTCAAGAGCCTCGACGACCCGAAGGCCCCCAAGGCCTATCCGGACTTCCGCCACGCGCTGGGCACCCAGTACGTCTGCGACGCCGTGCTGGAGTCCGCCAAGACGAAGCAGTGGGTTAAGGTGAAGAAGGCCTAATCCGCCCTCCAGCCGCCTTCCCGAGGCCCCGGATCACCCGATCCGGGGCTTCTTTATGCCCAGACAGCTGCAAGGGCTCAAAGGGAGACCGGAAACCGGTAAAGATGCAGAGGCAAAGCCCCAGGCAACCATCCGGTTTCCGGTCTCACCTTTCAGAGTTCCGCCGCTTGACACCTTACTGTTACCACCTATCACTGTCAGCAACTCATTCCTATGCCGCGTAAAACGCCTATTTCTCACATGGTCTGCACCTACAAGCTGTATCTGCTCAATCGTCACCTGTTCATCGACCTCCCGGAGGGCCGCACCCTCATCGACACGGGCGCCCCCTTCAGTTCCTCGACCACCGGGCGCCTGTCCTGGCAGAACCAGAACCACGGCGTGAACAAGGGTGGCTACATGGGCTTCACCTTCGACAAGCTGTCCGCCGCGATCGGCGTCCAGGTCGACGCCCTGCTGGGCATGGATCTGCTCGCGCAGACCACCCTGCTCTTCGACGTGGCCAATCGCACGCTGACGGCCGGCGACGAGATGCCGGTCGGCTTCAAAGCGCAGCCCTATGAGCTGGCGCCGATGTCCGACATCCCCCTCTTCCACGTGACGCTCAACGACCAACCGGCCCGCGTGCTCTGGGATACGGGCGCGCAGTTCGGTTACGTGACGGACCGTAAGTTCGTCGCCGGCGCCAAACCGCAGGCCGGTTTCAAGGACTTCAGTCCGATGTTCGGCGACATGGATATCCCTCAGTCTTACGTGCTGTCCTTCACGCTCGCAGGACACGATCTACGCGAACAGTTCGGCGAAGCGCCTTCCGCCCTCGGCGGCGGCGTCTCCCCCGTGCCGATGAGCCCGTTCCTCCGCGCCCTCGACATCGATGCGATCATCGGGCCTTCCTGGATGCCGCGCGTGAAGGTCTGGCTTAATCCGCTGGATCAGACGTTCGCCATCGCGGTCTGAACCTGGAATCACGGCCAACAAAAAGCCCCGGTCCGCATCGCTGCGGCCGGGGCTTTCTTTTACGGAAGACGGTTTACTTCTTCGCCGCGGCCTTCATGGCAGGAGGCGAGTAGAAGCGGTTCATCTTGTCGAGGATGGCGTTCTCGGCCGCGGCGCGGTCGATGATGCCGGTGTGGCGATAGACGATCTCGCCGCCCGGGGCCACGACGATGGTATGCGGGATGGGGCCGGGCATCTCCTTGTCGAGCGCGGCCGCCAGGTCGTCGGCGCTGCCGGCGAAGAGGTAGCTGTTCGTGGTGCGGCCTTCCTTCTTGAGGCTGTTCTCGACCTTCTTGCTGAGGCCGGCGGCCTGCTTGAAGAGGAAAGCCTCGGCCTTGGCCTTGTCCTTCGGGTCGTCCATGGAGATGGTGACGAGCTCGAAGTCGCGCATGTCGAACTTGCGGGAGATCTCGACGAGATCAGGGAACTCCTTCACGCACGGGGCGCACCAGGTGGCCCAGACGTTGATCATGCGGTATTTGTTGGAGGTGTTGGCGCGCAGCTTGGCGATGCCTTCCTTGTCGATGAGCTCGACGGTGACCGGGGTCTTGGCCCAGGCCTCATGCTTGGCGTCATGCAGGGCCTTCTTCTCGCGCCACTTGGTGGAGCAACCCATGGGCTTGGTCAGCTCGAGGGCGACGGGCTTGCCGGCGAGGATGGCGTCCACGGCGTTCTGGCAGTCCTTGGACTTGACGGTGCTGTCGTCGTAGAAACGGGAGTCGTCGAAACGGCCCTGGTAGCGGAGCTTCAGGTTCTTATCGAACACGAAGACGTGCGGGGTCGCGAGGCAGCCATAGGCGCGGGCCACGGTCTGGGTGTCGCCGTCGTAGAGGTAGTCGAAGGTCCACTTGTTCTTCTCGGCGTAGGGCTTCATCTCCTCGTAGGAATCGCCGAACTCGCCGTACCCGAGCTCGTCCTTGCTGAGGCCGTCCGGGTGGTTGGGGTTGATCGCGACGAGCTTCACGCCCTTGCCCTTGTATTCTTCATAGAACTTCTGGAGGCGGCGCTCGATGCTGTGCGAGGTCGGGCAGTGGTTGGAGGTGAAGAGGACGACGAGCGCTTCGCCGCCGGTGTATTCGGCGAGCTTGTGCTTCTTGCCGTCGGTGCCGAGCAGCTCGAAATCCGGGGCGGCGTCGCCGCTCTTCAGCGTGCGCATGTCGGGCGGGTTGCCGTTGACGAGGCCGGGGGCGTCGGCGGCGCGGGCGCCGACGACGGCGGCCAGGACGGCGAGGAGGGACAGGAGTCGCTTCATGAGGTTGGTGGGGTTGAGGATGAGAGTCCCCAAATCCCGTGGTGTTCCAATCCGAAAATGGTCAGAGGGCTCGGAACGGCCGCCCAAGGTCCTCGGAAGCCCCGTCGGCGCAGTCCACCAACTTCAGTCCCCCGCCCTGGATGCAAAACACGGCCAACTGACGGTACCGCCGGCCATACTCGACCGCCCCGGGCAACCCGATGGGCACGCCCCAGCCGGGCTCGAGATGCGCGCCATCGGCCGAACCGCCGGTGATCCGATGCAGACGATGCCCCGCGGCGCGTAGTTCCGCCTCCAAGGCTTCGTCGGCGGCACGGTTAAGCTCCGCGGACGCCGGCAATCCGTCCGGGTCGTGAGCCGTGATGATCGCGAAATCCGCCGGCCAGTCCGCCGGCAAGGGCGCGCAGCGGAAGACGGCCTGCTTGAAGAGCGCTCGCTGTTCGGGAGTCATGGGGGTTAAACATGACAGGGCGACCGCGGTCGCCCTGTCTTAAGAAGAATTCGCGTGATTTATTTCTGCGCGATGAGCTGCAGTTCCTGGATCGCCCAAGGTTGGTTCTTGGTGGCGTCGGTCAGCGTCACCTTGATGAACTTGGTCGGCTTGGGTCCGAAGTACGCTTCGGAGAGCTTATACAAGCCGTGGCTGGTCCCGAGCGGGAACCACTTCTTGCCGTCGACCGAGCCCTCGACCTTGAAGTTCTTGGGGAAGGCGCTCGGGCGGCCGGAATTATCCAGGCGCACGCCGGCGACGACCTGCGTGGCCGGAAGCTCGACCTGATACCACATGCCCTTCTTCTGCTGGTCCTTGGTCTCCCAGCGGGTCTTGCCGTCGGCGTCGCAGCCGTTCTGCGCGACGTCCGCCTGGTCGCTCGCCGTGACCTTCCAATCCTTGGCGGCCTTGACGATGGGAGGTAACGAGGCCTGCAGGGTCTCCTGCGTCCACGGGACGGTGACGCCTTTGACTTCCTCGCGGATGCGGGCGACGTCCTTGGGGAAGATGAGGGCGCCCTTGTTGCCGAAGGAATTGCGCACATAAGAGGCGACGGCGGCGATCCACTCGTCGTCGTTCATGGGCATGGGCACCATCTGGGCGTCGTAGGTCTTGCCGCCGATGGGACCGGCCATGCCGTTGAGGAGCACGCGGACGATGCCGTCGCGATGCCCGTTCACGGTGAGCGAATTGCCGAAAGGCGGCGCGATGGTCATGCCGGGCTTCGGACCGTCGACAGCCATGCCCTTGCCGTCGTAACCGTGGCAGGCGAAGCAGAGTTCGCGGTAGATGGTCTGTCCTTTGACGAGGAGCTTGTTCTCCTCGCCGGTATACTCGCGGCCGCCGACCTGGTCCGTACCGGTGAGCACCATGGCGCCGAGCTCCTTCACCCCCTTGGAGGCGGTGGTGAGCATGACCTTCTGCTGGAACTTGGCGGCATCAGGCCAGGCTTTGACGTCATTCGAGCCAAGGATCTTGGCGGTCATGATGGTCTGGAGGGCGACATTCGGATCCCGGTCGGAGCCGAGCTTGGCGAAATCTTCGATGAGCGACTTGTCGCCGGCGCGGACGAGCGATTCGCCGGCACGCATGCCCTGACGACGGAGGTCGGGGTTCTGGTCGGCGAGGAAGGCGCGCACGGTCTTGGCTTCGAGGGCGCCCAGGCCTTCGAGGGTCCAGAGCGCATGGATGCGGCCCAAGGACTCCTTGCCGCTCAGGGCGAGCTCGTTGAGCGCCGGTACGACGGACTTGTCGCCCTTGAGCACGAGCAGCTTCTGCGCGGTGTCGCGCCACCATCCGTTAGGATGGGAAAGATGCGCGACCAGCTGGGCCGGGGTCTCGTCGAGCATGCGCGGCTGGGGGCCGGGCTTGAAATCCTTATGCACGAGGCGCCAGACGCGTCCGTAGCCGAAGACCTTGTCCATCGAGTATTGCTGCACGACCTTGCGGAGGTAGCTGCCTTCCTTGACCCAGTTGCCCTCCTGGATGATGCCACGATACATGTCCACGAGGTAGAGGCAACCGTCGGGCCCGTTCACCATGTTGACGATGCGGAAGTTGGGGTCGCTCGAGCGGATGAACTCCGACTTGGCGTAAGGGTTGCTGAGGCGCGTGATGCCATCTTCGACGGTGACCTTGGCGCGTCGGATGAGGCGACCGACCGGCTCCGAGATCAGGACGTCACCGCGCAGGTCGGCCGGCAGGCGGTCGCCACGCACGACTTCCTGGCCGCACGCCGCGGTGAAGTGGTTCAGGGTCTTGTCCGGGCGGGTACGACCGGCGCCGCCCTGGTGATCCGCGAGTCCGATCTTAGGCCAGACCTGCATGAAGTCCTCCGGGAACTGCCCCTTGATGTCGTAAGCCCCGTAGAGGATCGGGGTCTGGAAATGCCAGAGGCCTTTCTCGCCGCCGGCGTTGGACCACCAGACCTTGCCTTGGTCGTCCTGGGCGAGGCCCCACTGGCCTCCGCCGTTGGGGATGCTTTCCTTGAGCGGCTCCTTCGCGCCGTTCCAGCGCAGGCGATAGGCGTTATAAGTCTGGTACATCCAGTTATCCATCGTCCAGATGAGGCCGCTCTGCTGGTGCTCGAGGTTGCCGTTCTTCGGCCCGCCCACGAACCAAGGCTCCTTGGTGTCGGCCACGCCGTCGCCGTTGGTGTCGCGGTAGACGAAGATGTCCAAGGTGTCCGTCTCGTTGATGAGCACGCGGTCATCCAGCGGCAGCACCATGCGCGGCAGGATCATCTTGTCGCGGAACAGGACGTGCTTGTCGAACTTGCCGTCGCCCTTGGTGCTCTCGTGACGCGAGACGACGCCGATGGGGTCGTGCTCGTTCTTGCCGTCGATGTCCTGCATGTAGGTACGCAGCTCGGCGATGTACATGCGACCGTTGCCGTCGAAGGTCAGGTTCGCCGGCTCCCGGATGCCGTCGCGTTCGCTCAGCACGAGTTCGAGGCGATACCCTTCGGGCAGCTCGATGGTCTTGAGCTCCTCTTCGGGCGACAGCGCCTTGACGGGCGGCTGCGGGGTGAAGTCCGGTTCGTAGGGCTTCTCATCGGCCGCATAGGCGGACACGAGGGTGAGCGCAGACAAGATGACGGCGTTACGCATGGGGGGTATGCGCTTAAAACTCCCTTATTCTGCTTATCTTTCAAGCCCCTTCCCCGGCCATCCGTAAAACACCTTTGCCTCCGTTCCCAGGCTGGGCTTTCTCATCCCCATGCGACCCCTGCTGCTGGCCCTCATCACGGCTCTTTCCCTCGGCGTCTCCGCCGCGCCCCGCCCCAACATCGTGATCATCCTGGCCGACGACCTCGGCTACGGTGACCTCGGTTGCTACGGTCACCCGACGATCAAGACCCCGCACCTCGACCGCATGGCCGCCGAAGGCCTGCGTTTCACCCAGTTCTACTCTGCCGCCGAAGTCTGCACGCCGAGCCGAGCCGCCCTGCTGACGGGACGGTACCCCGTCCGCTCCGGCATGGCGCACAACCAGTTCCGCGTCCTGCGTGCGGTTTCCACGGGCGGGCTCCCCGCCTCGGAAGTGACCTTAGCCGAGACATTGAAAGCCGCCGGCTACGCGACCGGCCTGATCGGCAAGTGGCATCTCGGCGTCTGGGCCAACCAGCAGCCGCAGCACCACCCGCTCGCCCACGGCTTCGATTTCCACTTCGGCCTGATGCACTCGAATGACATGAACCCTTCGGACAAGCCCAAGCCGAAGAAGCCGAACTCGCTCGTCGAC
>JBEDDU010000273.1:0-2923 GCA_041176065.1 Verrucomicrobiota bacterium
AGGCCCTCGTCGCGCTCTGCCAGTCGTGCCACATGATCAACGGGCAGGGCGGACTCATCGGTCCGAACCTTTCCGGCGCGGGTGCGATGGGCATGGAGGCCGTCATCCGCAACATCATCGAGCCCAACGCCGCGATCGAGGCCGCCTACCGCATCTTCCAGGTGAAGCTGAAGGCCGGCGAGGTCATCGAGGCGTTCTACGTCTCCGAAGACACCACCGCCTTCGTCATCCGTCAGCCGGGCGGCGCCGACCGTCGCATCCCGAAGGCCGAGGTCGCTTCCGCGAAATACCTCCGTCGCTCGCTCATGCCGGAAGGCTTGCTCGACGGCTTCACGGACGAACAGGTCACGGACCTCTTCGCCTACCTGAAGACGCTCAAGTAAGATTGCAGGGCTAGGGCCAGGGCTAGGGCTAGTGAGTGGCAGGGCAAGGCGGTGGCAGGGTTCTCCTGTCTCCTCTTCTAGCCCTAGCCCAAGCCCTGTCCCTAGCCCTATCAGGCCTTCTTCGCTTGCCGAGGGGGCGTAGGGGCTTACGGCTTGAGGCATGTCCGTCTGGTTCAATCCTGCCCGCGAAATCGACGCCCTGCTACGCAAGGCGGCCGCTTCCGTCCCCGGCCTCGAGGCCGATTTCAATCCCGAGCTGAAGCCGTCCGATCCGCGCCACGCCGACTTCCAGGCCAACGGCGTCCTCGCCGCCGCCAAGAAGGCCAAGGCCAACCCGCGCGCCCTCGCCACCGCGCTCGTCGAAGCCGTCCGTGCTCAGGGCGGACTCGACGACAAGATCGTCCAGATGGAAGTCGCCGGTCCAGGCTTCATCAATTTCAAGCTCACGCCCGCCGCCCTTGGCGCATGGCTCCGCGAGTATCGCGACGAATCCAAGTGGCGCGCCGGCGCGGCCCGCCTGATGGGCGGCCGTAAGGTCGTCATCGATTATCCTTCGCCGAACACCGCGAAGCAGATGCACGTGGGACACCTCCGTCCGATCGTCATCGGCGAAGCCGTCGCGCGCCTCATCGAGTTCTGCGGCGCCGACCTCGTCCGCGACAACCACATCGGCGACTGGGGCACGAACTTCGGCATCCTGATCCTCGCCATCCGCCGCGCCGGTTTCCAGCTGGACGCCAAGAGCCCGACGGCCCTCGAGGACCTCGAGCGTCTTTACAAGGAGGGCAGCGCCGCTACCAAGGCCGACCCGGCCCTCATGGATGCCGCCCGCGCCGAGCTCGCGAAGCTCCAGTCCGGCGACCACGCCAACACCGCCCTCTGGAAGGAGATCGTCGAGGTCTCCAACGCGGCCTGCCAGCGCATCTACGACCAGTTCGGCCTCAAGACCGACGTCATCCTCGGCGAGTCCTTCTACCGCGACAAGGTCGACCAGGTCTACTCCGAGCTGGCGAAGCACAGGCTGGCCGAAGAAAGCGAGGGCGCCCTCGTGGTCTGGCATGACGAGGAGCCCCGCTTCTCGCGCGACGCCGAGACGAAGATGCCCTTCATCGTCCGTAAGAAGGACGGCTCCTCAAACTATGCCTCGACCGACCTCGCCACGCTTCTCTACCGCGCCGAGCACTTCAAGGCCGATGAGATCGTCTACGTCACCGACGGCCGCCAGCAGGACCACTTCCAGCAGCTCTTCCTGACCGGCGCCAAGTGGTTCAAGGCCTCGGACCGCAAGCTGCCGCGTCTCCGTCACGTCTGGTTCGGCACGATCCTCGGTGAGGACGGCAAGGCCATCAAGACGAAGTCCGGCGAGCCCGTGCGCCTGCAGGAGCTCATCGATCAGGCCGAGAAACTCGCTTACGAAGCCGTCACCAGCAAGAACCCCGAGCTGCCCGAGGCGGAGCGCAAGGCGATCGGCAAGGCCATCGGCGTCGCTGCGATGCGCTACGCCGATCTCTCGTCGAACCGCACGATGGATTACACCTTCTCGTGGAGTAAGCTGCTCGCCTTCGAAGGCAACACCGCGCCGTACCTCATGTACGCCGTCGTGCGTGTCCGCTCGATCTTCCGCAAGAGCGGCCTCGCCGTGGGGCAGGGAGAAGAAGGCGCGACCGATCCGGAAACCCCGGCCGAGATCGCGCTCGCCCGCAAGCTGCTGGCGTTCACTGCCGCGCTCGACCAGGCGCTCGAAGAACTCCGCCCGCACCACCTTTGCACCTACCTGCATGAGCTCGCCGCCGCCTACGGCACCTTCTATGCCGCGGACAGCGTCATCGTGGACGACCCCTCCGTGAAGGCCCGTCGCCTCATGCTCTGCTCGCGCACCTGCGCCGTCATGGAAACCGGCCTGCGCCTCCTTGGCATCGAGCCCGTGGAGCGAATGTAAGCGCCCCAAAGCGGCGAAGGGGCGGGCTGGCGCGTGGGCAAGTGGACACGGGGCAGCTCCTTGACCCCTTGTCACCTTGCCCACGTGCCCTCTCGGCCTTTTGCAGGTAGACCTCCTATCGTGTGTGGCTAGAAAAGCCTCACCCCATGGAGACTCCTGCCCCGAAATCTGAACGTTTGCTCTCCCTCGACGCGCTGCGTGGCTTCGACCTGTTCTGGATCGTCGGCGGGCACGGCATCCTGCTTGCGTTGTTCAAGCTGACCGAGTGGGGCTGGCTGGGAGCGATCGACGCGCAGCTGAAGCACGTCGAATGGAACGGCTTCCAGGCTTACGACCTCATTTTCCCGCTGTTCCTCTTCATGGCGGGCGTCTCGACGCCGTATTCGCTGACGCGTCGTCTGACGGAAGACGCCCGCGGTGAAGTCATCCGCAAGGTCATCCAGCGCGGCCTCATTCTCGTGTTGCTCGGCATCATCTACAACAACGGCCTCCAGTGGAAGGGCCTCGAGAACATGCGCTTCGGCAGCGTGCTCGGACGCATCGGCCTCGCCGGCATGTTCGCGCAGCTGATCTTCGTCTTCAGCTTCGAGAGCCCGAAGCG
>JBEDDU010000274.1:0-12366 GCA_041176065.1 Verrucomicrobiota bacterium
TCGGCGAGGGCGACACCCGCGGCGTAGGTCTCCTTGATCAGGATATGCTCCTCAGGGAGCTCCTTGCCCTCCGGAGAGTAGCGACGCGTACCGCCGGTGACGAGCGTGCGGACCTTGCCCCCGCCCTGCTTCTCGGCGACCTGCTCGAAGAGCACGTAGCGCCCGTAGAAGCCTTTCTTGGTCACGGCGTAGTCATACATCATCGGGGCCATGCTCAGCGAAGAGCGGACCATCCGGAGCTGGTCCTTCTTCTCGCTGCCGCAGGACTTCCCGCCGAGCAGGACGAGCACGCCCAGCAAGGCACCGACCAGAAAGAGGACGAAACGTTCGCGCTGACCCATGCCGAGACTTCAGCCGAGGAATCCGCCCGGGGCAAGGACAAGCCTCCGGCGGTGCGTTTGGCGTTGGAAAATCGCCGCCGGACGCCAGAACAAGGCCATGCTCCAGGCCACCGTCGAGACCCGCGTCCGCTTCGCCGAGACCGATGCGATGGGCGTCACCTACCACGGCAACTACCTGCCTTGGTTCGAGATGGCGCGCGTCGCCCTGCTCGATCAGCTCGGCACCCCCTATCGCGAACTCGAACAGCAGGGTTTCCTGCTCCCCGTCCTCGAGACCGGCCTGACCTACCACCGCCCTTCCCGCTTCGACGACCGCGTGCGCATCACCGTGACCTTGGCCGAAAAGCCCAAGGCGCGCCTCAAGCTGACCTACCAGGTCGAGCGCGACGGCGAACTGCTCGTCGAAGGCTTCACGGTCCACGCCTTCGTGAACCGCGAGTTCAAGGCCGTGCGCCCGCCCGACCACGTCGAGGCCGCCATGCGCCAAGCCTTCGGAGCCTGATTTCATGAAGATCGCCGCCGCCCCCCTGGGGCCTTTCGAAACCAACGCCTACCTCGTCGTCGCCGAGAACGGCAAGGACTGCTGCGTCGTCGACGCCCCCAAGGACGCCGGTCCGCTCCTGCTCGCCGAAATCAAAAAGCAAGGCCTCAACCTGACGCACCTGCTCATCACGCACGGCCATTGGGATCACATGTGCGACGGCCACCACTTCGCGAAAGCCGGCGCCAAAGTCATCGCGCACAAGGACGACCAGCAGCTCATCGAGAACATCGAGGCTTATCGTAACCGCTACCAGTCGATGATCCCGTCGCTCTCCGACGACGACTTCCACTCGGTGAAAGTCGACCGCTGGGTGGACGACGGCGACGTCGTCGAAGCCTGCGGCTTCAAGTTCGAGATCCGCCACGTCCCCGGCCACTGCCCGGGCAGCATCCTCTTCTACGCCGCCGACCAGAAGATCGCCTTCACCGGCGACGCCATCTTCAAAGGCTCCGTCGGTCGGACCGACCTCCCGAACGGCGACTGGAACCAGCTCCTGGCCTCGATCCGCGCCCGCATCTACACCTTGCCGGACGACGTCGTGCTCCTGCCGGGACACGGCGGCCAGACCTCGGTCGGTGTCGAGAAGCAGACCAATCCGTACGCCAAGCCCTGAGCCGCGTGCCCACTCCCTGCCCTTTCCTGCCGTCCTGCGGTCGCCCCCTGACCTGGCGCGACCTCAACGCCCTGCGGGACAACCAAGGAGCGGAGCTCTATCGTCTGTGTCTCGAATACGGCCAACAGCTCTGGCTCGATGACCTGCCGGCCCGGGCGCTGCTTGCGGTGGACCGCGCCCTCTATTGCGACGTGCCCGAAGGCGACGTCGCCCTGACCGAATATGCCATGCCTTACCGCGCCATCGGCTGGATGGTGCGGCAACCCAGCGACCAGTTCACCGGCAACGCCCGCGTGCATTACCAGCACCTCGCCGATCGCGTGCGCGGCGAGCGGGCTGAGCTTAAGAAGTGGCGTGCCTGGGCCGCCTGGGCCGTCACGCGTCACGTCCGACCCGATCTGGCCGGCGACCCGAAGCATGCCGTGACCGAACCCACGCAGGCGGAGATCGAAGCCGGACTGCGTGCTCACGGCCTCGTCAGCGAAATCGCCGAATGGCGCCAGGCGCTGGCCGACTGAACTCACTCCTGCGACTTTCTCATGACCCTCCACGCCGACCACTCCCTCCGCATCGTCGTCGATGCCACCGACCTGCATGCAGGCCTGACGGGAGAACGTGCGCTGGAGCAGCGGGTCGTCCCGGCGGAGAGCCGCATCACCCTTCGCTCGCTCAAGTCCGGCGAGACCCTGACGCATGACGGCGCCAATCTGCTCGAGATCCTCGTGGTGCGCGGCCAGCTAAGCCTCAATGGAGAAGCCCTGGGCCCTGCTTCCTACGTCCGTCTGGCGCCAGGCGTCTCCCTCACGTTCACCGCAACGGAGGCCAGCCTGGTCTACCTCAACGAGCGCACCCCGTCGGAGCCGGAAAAAGATTCCTACGCCTTACATGGCGATCAACTGGACTGGCGGCAAGGCATGGTCCCGGGGCTCAAGGTCACCTCCTTGCACCAAGGCCTGACCAAGCACACCGCCCTGGTGCGTTGGGCGCCGGAGACGCGTTTCAATCCGCACACGCATGTCGGCGGCGAAGAAATCTTAGTCCTCGAAGGCATCTTCCGCGACGAGCATGGCAGCTATCCCGCCGGCACGTGGATCCGCAGCCCGCATATGAGCAACCATCGTCCGTTCACCGGACCGGAAGGCGCGACGATCCTGGTGAAGGTCGGCCACTTGGACGTGACCTGAACCGTCACTTCGTCACGTCAAGGATCTCGGCCTCGAGCTCGATCGTGCGGCCGTTGGCGCCACCGATGAGCGTCTTGGCGCCGGGCTTCACCGTGATCGTCGTGTTGGCGCGGGAGATGGCGACCTGAGGGGCGGGCGCGTCGATGATGACGGCCTTGTGCAGCACCAGTTCGACGGACTGACCGAGGCGGGAAAGCGTGAGGGCTTCGCGCTTCTCGTCGTAGGACTTCAGGGTCCATCCATCGATGCGACGGCCGAGCGGCACCCACTGGCGCTTGCCCGTGGAGTCTTCGATCGAGAACAGCTTATCCTTCGTCAGCACGCCGTGGAAGAAAGGCAGATTGCTCTTGGGGCGAGGCGCTGGGGCGGCGGGAGCGACCGCCGGAGTAGCGGCCGGAGCGGGCGAAGCCTCGCGGGATTCCGTCGCCGCTTCGAGGGTCAGCGTACCGTCCTTGTTGACCTTCGGGGTGACCGTGAAGACCACGCCTTCGTCGGCCGAACCCACGCGGATGGTCGTCTGCTTGCCATCGACCGTGATCACCGAAGGCGAAGCGTAGACCTCCGGTTTGCCATCCTTGTCGGGGCGCGTGAAGGTCGCCTTGACCTTCAGGTGCGTCGGCACCGCTTCCTCCGCCGCGAAGGCCGCGGAGGCGAGCAGGACGAGCAGCAGGGCGCGAAACATCGCTTAACGGGCGACCGGTGCGGTGACCGGCGTGGCCGAGACCGAAGCACTCACGGAAAGTTCGAGGCCACCGACGCCGGGGACCTTGGCGACCTCGCCCGGGCGGACCGTGACGACCGTGCTGAGTTCGCTGGCGGAGGCTTCGATCGAGGACTTGTAGAGGTGCAGTTCCTGGTGCGTGGCGCCTTGGGAGACCGTGAGCACGTTGGTCTCGACGTCGAAGGCCTCCAGTTTCCAACCCTCGACGGTGGCGCCGAGCTTATACCAGCGACGGCCGCTGCGGCTGTCCTGGATCGAGAAGAGACCTTCCTTCGCCAGCACGGAGTAGAAGACCAGCGAGCCGTCATGGGCCTTGGATTCGCGCTTCCGCTCGCGCTTGGCGTCCTTGGGGTCGACGACCTCGGCCTTGTGGGCGATGGAGACGCGGACCGAGATGCTGACCATGCCGTCGGGCTGGACCGTCGGGGAGATCACCATCTCCATCGAAGACTCCGGCTTGCCCTTCGGATCCTTGGGGTCGGGGCGACCGGCGACCGAGACGCGGGCCTCGGAGCCCGAGATCACCGAGACGGAAGGCGCGCTCATCATGTCCGACTTGCCGGTCTTCGGATCGAGGTGCGTGACCGACGTGCGGACCGTGACCGTGGGCGGCGGCGCGGGCGGGGCCGGCGTCTGGGCGGACACCCCGAGGGAGGTCAGGACGCCGAGCGCGAGCAGGAGGAAGCGAAGGGCCATGGGGGTGGGCATGGTTGTATTTTCCCTTATACCCCGTCGCGAGGCAAAAGGTTGCATCCCACGGGCCCGAAACCTCAGAGGCGCTTGAAGATCAGCGAGGCGTTGTGTCCGCCGAAACCGAGGTTGTTCGAGATCGCGACGTCCACCTTGCGGGCCTTGGCGACGTTCGGCGTGTAGTCGAGGTCGCAGTCGGGATCCGGGTTCTCGTAATTGATCGTCGGCGGGATCATGCCCGTGTGGATGGCCATCACGCACGCGGCCGCCTCGACGCCGCCGGCGGCGCCCAGAAGGTGGCCGGTCATGGACTTGGTCGAGGAGATCGAAATCTTGGGGGCGTGGTCGCCGAACGTGCGCTTGATCGCGAGGGTCTCGCAGCGGTCGTTGATCGGGGTCGAGGTGCCGTGGGCGTTGATGTAGCCCACTGCGGACTTCTCGATGCCGGCCTCGGCGAGGGCGCGGTTGAGGCAGAGCGCGAGGCCCTTCCCTTCCTGGTCCTGGCCGGTGATATGGTAGGCGTCGCAGGTGGCGCCGTAACCGGCGAGCTCGCAATAGATGCGGGCGCCGCGGGCCTGGGCGTGTTCGAGCGACTCGATGACGAGGACGCCGGCGCCTTCGCCCATGACGAAGCCGTCGCGCAGCTTGTCGAACGGACGGGAGGCCTTCTCGGGCGTATCGTTGAAGTCGGTCGACATCGCCTTCATGTTGCAGAAGCCGGCGTAGCCGAGACGCGTGATGGCGGCTTCGGAGCCACCGGAAAGCATGATGTCGGCGTGGCCGTCACGGATGTGGCGGAGGGCTTCGCCGAGGGCGTGGGAGCCGGAAGCGCAGGCCGAGACGACGCCGAAGTTGACGGACTTCGCCTGGAACTCGATGGCCACCACGCCGGAGGCGATGTTGGCGATGAGCGAAGGAATGGTGAAAGGAGAGACGCGCGAAGGACCGCGTTCGATGAGGACGCGGGCCTGGTTCTCGATGGTCTCCATGCCGCCGATGCCGGAGCCGATGATCACGCCGAAGCGCTCGGAATCCAGCTTGGTGACGTCGACGCCGGCGTCCTGGATGGCGAGACGGGAAGCGGCGACGGCGTACTGCGTGTAGCGGTCGTTACGCTTGGCTTCCTTGCCGTCCATGTACTTGGCCGGGTCGAAGTCCTTGACCTCCGCGCCGACCTTGGACGGGAAGTCCGTGGGGTCGAAACGGGTGACACGACCGATGCCGGAACGACCCTTGATCAGGGCGTCCCAGAAGGTCGCGTTGTCGTGACCGAGGGCCGTCAGCGAGCCGATGCCCGTGACGACTACCCGGCGAGATTTGCGGTCGGAGCTCAAGGGGACGGGCCTACGCGAAAAGCCCGGTCTGGTTACTTGGTGGCGTGGGCCTTGATGTGCTCGATGGCATCACCAAGGGTCTTGATGCCGGCGGCCTTGTCTTCCGGGATCGTGATGCCGAACTCGTCTTCGAAAGCCATGATGATCTCGACGAGGTCAAGGGAGTCAGCCTTCAGGTCGCCCTGGAAGCTGGCACCGGGGGTGAGCTGCTCGGGGGTGACGGAGAGTTGCTTGACGATGATGTCCTTGACGCGCTGTTCGATGTTTTCGGGCATAATAAAAGGGTGTTTTTGTGGGTTTTTGGGTGTCAGATGGCCATGCCTCCGTCAATCGAAAAGACCTGCCCGGTCACATAGCCCCCCTCTTCGGAGGCGAGGTAATCGACCATGGCGGCGATATCGTTGACTGAGCCAAATCGTCCCAGCGGGATGACTCCGAGGATCTTCTGCTTCACCTCATCGGAGAGCTCTCCCGTCATGTCGGTGGTGATGAAGCCAGGGGCGACGGCGTTGGCGGTGATGGAGCGGCCGGCGAGTTCGCGGGCGAGGGTCATCGTGAGGCCGTGGAGGCCGGCCTTGGCGGCGGCATAGTTGGCCTGGCCGGCGTTGCCCTGCACGCCGGTGACGGAGGAGATGCTGATGATGCGACCCCAGCGCTTCTTGGTCATCGGGCGCACGAGGCCCTTGGTCCAGTAGAAGGCGGAGGAGAGATTGGTGGAGATGACGTCGTTCCAGTCCTGTTCGGACATCGCCATCACGAGCTTGTCGCGGGTGATTCCGGCGTTGTTGACGAGGATCTCGACGGCGCCGAACTCGGCGATGATCTGCTCGCAGGCCTTGGCGACCGCGGCGGCGTCGGAGACGTCGACCTGGAAGGCCTTGGCCTTCTGGCCCTTGGCGAGGATGTCGTTGGCGACCTGCACGCAGGTGTCGGACTTCGAGACGCAGAGCACGGTGTGGCCGTGGGCCGCGAGACGTTCCGCGATGGCCTTGCCGATGCCGCGTCCGGCTCCGGTGACGAGGGCGACGCGAGGAGAGTGCGTGAGGTGCATCGGGGTTTTATGTGCAAGGAAAAGGGGGGTCTGGCAAGTGGCTAATGCCCCGCCGGAAGCCCCCTTCCCCGCCCTCCGCGCTCAGTAGACGTCGCGTTGGTAGCGGCCGTCCTTCTTGAACTGCTTGACCCAATCCACCGCGGCCTCGGGCGTCATGCCGCCCTGCTCGGCCACGATGGCGTGGAGCGCCGCGTCGACGTCCTTGGCCATGCGCTTGGCGTCGCCGCACACGTAGAAATAAGCGCCCTGCTGGATCCACTTCCAGAGCTCGGCGGCGTTCTCGCGCATGCGATCCTGCACGTAGACCTTGGCGGCTTGGTCGCGGGAGAAAGCGGTGTCGAGACGCGTGAGCACGCCGGACTGCTGATACTCCGCCCACTCGTCGGCATAGAGGAAGTCGTGGTCCTTGCGCTGGTCGCCGAAGAAGAGCCAGTTCGGGCCCTTGGCGCCGCGGGTGGCGCGATCCATGACGAAGCTGCGGAACGGCGCGACCCCGGTGCCGGGGCCGACCATGATGACCGGGACATTGTCGTCGGCGGGCAGGCCGAAGTGCGAGTCGGCGACGAAGATCGGCAGGTCCGGCTCGTTCATGCGGGCGCGGTCCGCGAGATAGCTGGAGCAGACGCCTTCGCGTTGGCGGCCGTTGGTCTCATAGCGGACCACGGCGACCGTGAGATGGATCTCCTGCGGATACTTCGAGGGCGCGGAGGAGATCGAATAGAGGCGCGGCATCAGCTTGCGCATGAGCTCGATCAGCTCCTGGGCGGACGGACGGGCGGACGGATTCTCCAGGAAGAGGTCGATGAATTCGCGTTGCTCCATCCAAGCCTTCTTCTTCTCGGGATCGGCCTCGCCGATGGCGGCGGCCAGGCGGGCCTTGTCGGCGGCGTCGCTCGCGCGGTCATGCAGCAGCTGGGCGAACTTGTAGGTCGGTCCGTTGAGGGCGAGGCGCGTCGAGAGGGCCTGGCGCAGGGAGACCGGGGCCGTGTCCTTCGGGATCGTCACCTGCTCTTCGCCGGTGAAGCCCGCGGCCTGCAGCAGCGCCGACACGGACTTGGGATTATTGGTCGGGAACACGCCTAGGCTGTCGCCGCACTTGTAGGTCAGGCCGCTGCCGGCGAGGGAGACGGAGAAGTGCTGGGTGTCCTTCTGGCTGGCCGGCGAGCTCAGCCGACGACGGTCGACGAGGCGGGCCGGGAACGGGTTGTTCTTATCGTAAGGGGCGGACATGAAAGTACCCCGCAGGATGCCTAGCGGGGTACTGATGCAAACCTCTTTTGGGCAGGGCTTATTGGTAGACCTTCACCCAATCGACGTCGATGTCGTCCGGCAGGGTCTTGAGGACCAACCTCGGACGATCCTGCTCTTCGATGCGGTGGGTCAGGGCCAGTGACACGGGTCGGACGAATTCCTTCCGCTCCAGCTTATGGACGGCTTTGCCATCGATGTACCAGGTGAAGCCCTTGTCCGTCCAGAGGATGCCGTAGGTATGGAACTTCTTGGAAAGGTCGGTGAATTTGCCGACCGACTTCTCGGGCCGGAAATCCTGATAGCCGGTCTCCGTGACGGCCCGGGCCCAGGGACTGACCCGCTCCTTGCCCGTGGCGTGGAAGGAGGCGGTGATGCTGGGCGGAGTCTTCTCGTCGTCGGTGATGATGCGGAAAGTGCCGACATGGCCGTCGCCGGCGTTCATGCGCATGGAAGCCTCGAAGTACCCGAACTGCTGGCTGAACTTACCGCGCGTGGTGAGCGTGTTGGTCTGGATCATGTTGTCCTTGACCTTGAGCCCGATGCGCAGGGCGCCACCCTTGCCGACCTTGACGAAGGAAAAGACCTCGCGGGCGCCGAGGACGCTCCACTTGGCGTCATCGATCGCACCGCCGTCGAAATCATCGGAGAAGACGAGCTTCTTCCCCAGACCAGGATCGGCGGCGAAGGCGACCGAGGCGAACAGGAGGAGGCTGAGCGACTTCATGGCGGTCACTTGTAGATCTTGACCCAGTCGATGTCGATATCGTCCGGAAGTTGCTTGAGCACGAGGTTCGGACGCTCCCATTCACCGACACGGTGGCTGAACTGCATGGTCATCGGGGTGGTGATGGCGATGCGGTCGGCCTTGTGGATCAGCTTGCCGTTGACGTACCAGGCGAACCCCTTCTCGGTCCACAGGAGACCGTAGGTGTTGAACTTCTTGGAAGGCTCGCCGCCTTTGAGGATCTTCGTGCCCGAAGCATCGGAACGCAGGTCATGCTGCCCTTTTTCGTCCACATAACGGGCCCAAGCATCAAGCCTGTCGCCACCGGTGCTCTCCCACAGAGCGAGGATGGAAGGGACCACCTTGTCGTCCTTGGTGCGGATGGACATGTTGCCCGTGTGCCCTTTGTTCAAGTTCATGCGCATGGACGCCTCGAAGTAGCCGCGCACCTGCTCGTGCTTGCTGCGGATGCCGTTGGTCTGGATCATGTCCTCCCGGTTGATGAGCGTGATGCGCAAGGCCTTGGACTTGCCCACGGTCACGAAGGACATCGCGGTGGGTTCGCCGATCGTCGACCATTTGGAGGCGTCGAGGGCCGGGCCGTCGAACTCGTCGGAGAAAGCCAGCTTCATGTTCGAAGCCGGATTCACCGCGCCCAGGGTGGCCGTGAGGGCGAGAAGGCTGAGGATCTGTTTCATGGGATGGGGCTGGGGAGAAATGAGGCTCAGGGAATCTTGAAGACCTTGACCCAGTCGATCTGCATCGGTTCGGGTCCCAGCTTAGGATTCGGGAAATCCTTCAGCAGGCCGCCTTCCGGCAGGCTCTGGTGGAACTCGATGCCCATCGGCTCCTTGGGGATCGGGCGGGCGAGCTTATGGACGAGACGCCCTTCGACATACCACATGTAGGACGTCGCGTTCCACTGCAGGCCGTAGGTCAGGAATTTCTTGTAGGACTTACCGCCGTCCATCGCGATGACCTTCTCCTTCGGAGTGAGGCGATGGGAACCGCTTTCGTCGACGATATTGAGCGTCGGTTCGATGCGGTCGGCGCCGGTGAAGACGAAATACATCGAGGCCGCGGGCACCTTCTCCATGCTCTGGTTACGGATGCCGAAGACGGTCCAGCCCCGGTTCTTGGTCTGGACGGCCCGGATCGAGGCCTCGAAATAACCCTGGCCGTAGGAGAACTTGCCGAGCGTGTGCGCATGGCTGCCGTTCCAGAAGCCCGCCTTGTCCTTGGGGGTGACCTCGATCTGGAGCTTGCCGTCCACGATGCGGGCCTGGCCGCCGACGTTCCACTTCGTCTTGTCGAGCTCCTTGGCGTCGAAATTGTCTTCCCAGACCGGCTTCAGGCCGGTGTTGGGCGCGGCGCCCAGCGACAGGGCGACGAGGAGGGAGAAAAGCGGAAGGGCTTTCATGAAGGGGGGACTTTTATGATTAAATCTGAAGTTCAGGGGGTGGCAAGCCTGCTCGGGTCAGTTGTAGACCTTCACCCAGTCGACCCGCATGGGTTCCGGGCCCATCTTAGGATCCTTGAAGCTCTTCAGCAGGCCCGCTTCGGGCAGTCGGTCGTGGTTGAACGAGATGAACATCGGCTTCGGCGTGGCCGGAATCTTGTCCGAGATACGGATCGTGTAGTACAGACGGCCATCCACATACCAGCGGTAGTCGGCCGGTCCCCATTGGAAACCGAAACGATGGAATTTCTTGGAATAGGAGTCGTCCCGGGGAACCGGATTCTCCTTCGGATTAAGACCCCGGCCGCGCTCCTCGTTCCTGACGTAGAGACCAAGGCTGACCGTGTTGCCCCCGCCGTTGCTGAAGCCCATGCCGGCCGCGGGCGGACGGTCGTCTTCGTTGCCGATGCCGAAGCCACAACCGTGGCCGCCGGTCTGCACGAACATGATGGAGGCCTCGATGTAACCGGCCTTGGAACTGAACTTGCCGCGCGTGTTGACGCTCGAACCGCGCCAGAACATCGGCTTGGAGCCGGGGGTGATCTCCAGGGAAAGCTGGCCGTCGACGAGACGCACGCCGTCGGCGTTGCCGATGTTCCACTTCTTCTTGTCCAGTTCCTTGTCGTTGAACTCATCGGACCAGACGAGTTTGAGGCTGCCTTCCGGACCAGCCCACAGGGACGCGAAACAGAGGAACAAAGGGAGCAGACGCGAGAGGTTCACGGCGATGAGGGGTAACACCTAGGAAAAAACCCGTCAGCCCGGGGTGCAAGCCCTAGATGCCACCCCGCCCTCTCAGTTCTCGAAAATAGAGTCGATTTCCTTGCGGGAAAGCGGCCGGCAATCCCCCAAGGGCATCTTACGCAGGACCAGCCCGCCGATCTGGAAACGACGGAGGGTCTTCACGTGGAAACCGAAGATCTCGAAGAGGCGGCGGATCTCGCGCTTGCGGCCCTGGTCGAGGTGGACCTCGAGGTGGGCGGCATGGTCAGGGTGACGGATGACCTTCTTGAAGCGCAGGTGCTCGCCCTCCTCCACCGCGCCCTTGAGCAGCCGAGGCGTGAGCGTCGGGTCGTAGTCGCGGTTGAGGATGATCTCATAGCGCTTGATGACGCCGCCCGAGGGATGCATGACCTTGTTGGCCAGCTCGCCGTCGTTGGTCAGGATGAGCAGGCCCTCGGAATCCTTGTCGAGGCGGCCGACGCAGAAGAGGCGCAGCGAGCCGTACTCCGGAGGCACCATGTCGAAGACCGTCTGGCCGCCGTGCGAGTCGTCGTTGGTGCAGAGGTAGCCGCGGGGCTTGTTCATCATCAGCACCACCGTGCGGCTGAGGGGCTTGATGTGCTGCCCCTGGCAGATGACGGTGTCCACCGAAGGGTCGACCGGCTGTCCGGTCACCGCCGGCTTGCCGTTGATCGTCACGGACCCCGAGGCCACCAGCCGCTCCGCCTCACGACGGGAGCAGACCCCCGCCTGGGCGAGGAACTTATGAATACGCATGGGTCCTTCGGAAGGCACGCCAATGGATTGAGGCATTTGCCCCCGCAGGGCGAGACAATCATCCGGCGGCCCGCCGGAGGACTTTTCTCGCCCTCGGACGGAAGGTCGTCTTAGTCCTTCCCCATGCGCCTCATTGACGGAAACGCCATCGCCCAACAGGTCCTCGCCGAAGTCAAGGAACGCGTGGCCAAGCTCGCCCCGGTCGTGCCCCACGTGGCCTTCGTCCGCGTCGGCGACGATCCGGCCTCGGTCTCCTACGTGACCAAGAAGCAGAAGACCGCGGCCGAGGTCGGCATGAAGGCCTCCCTGCAGCTCTTCCCCGAGACGGTCACCAAGGCCGAGCTCTTCGCGCACCTCGACGCCCTCAACGCCGACAAGTCGGTGCACGGCATCCTGATCCAGGCCCCCCTGCCGAAGCACCTGCCCGAGACCGAAGTCTTCAACCGCGTCTCGCCGGACAAGGACGTCGACGGCTTCGGCACGCAGAGCATCGGGCGCCTCGTCCAGGAACTCCCCGGCGCCTTCGCGGCCTGCACGCCCGCCGGCGTGGTCGAACTGCTCCGCCGCTCCGGCGTCGAGACCGCCGGCAAGCACGCCGTGGTCGTCGGCCGCTCGCTCATCGTCGGCAAGCCCGCCGCCGCCCTGCTCCTCGCCAAGGGCTGCGACTGCACCGTGACCATCGCGCACTCCCGCACCAAGGACCTGCCCGCCATCGTCCGCCAGGCCGACATCGTGGTCGCGGCGATCGGCAAGCCCCGCTTCATCACCGCCGACATGGTCAAGCCCGGCGCGGTCGTCATTGACGTCGGCATCAACCGCGTGCCCGACGCTTCCAAGAAGACCGGATACCGCATCGTCGGCGACGTCGATTTCGACGCCGTCTCGCCGCAGTGCGAGGCCATCACGCCCGTCCCGGGCGGCGTGGGCCCGATGACCGTCGCGATGCTGATGAAG
>JBEDDU010000275.1:0-2897 GCA_041176065.1 Verrucomicrobiota bacterium
GCTCGCGCCGGCGGCCGGCGCGGCGGCCGTGGGCTTGCGCGGATTGAGGACGTCCTGGGGGAGGTCCTTCGGGAGGATCGTCTCGCCTTTGGCGAGCACGTTGGCGCGCTGCACGACGTTCTCGAGCTCGCGCACGTTGCCCGGCCAGTCGTAGGCGAGCAGGGCGTCGAGGGCCTCGTCGGAGAGGCGCTTCGGCTTGAGCTTCTTGGCCGCGGCCTGGCGCTGCAGCATGTAGTCGACGAGCAGCGGCACGTCGCCCTTGCGGTGGCGCAGGGCGGGCAGGCGGATGCGGAAGACGTTGAGGCGGTAGTAGAGGTCCTCGCGGAACTGGCGCGAGGCGACCATGGCTTCGAGGTCCTTGTTGGTCGCGGCGACGAGGCGCACGCTGACCTTGAGGGTCGACGTGCCGCCGACGCGCTGGATCTCGCCTTCCTGGATGGCGCGCAGGACCTTCGTCTGCGTGGGCAGGGACATGTCGCCGATCTCGTCGAGGAAGATGGTGCCGCCGTCGCAGAGCTCGAACTTGCCGGGCTTCTGGTTGGTCGCGCCGGTGAAGGCGCCCTTCTCGTGGCCGAAGAGCTCGGACTCGATCAGGTTCTCGGGGATCGCGGCGCAATTGACGGCGAGGAACGGGCCCTTGGCGCGGAGCGAGTGCTGGTGGATGCAGCGGGCGACGAGTTCCTTGCCCGTGCCGCTTTCCCCGGTGATGAGCACGGTCGCGTCGCTGGCGGCGACCTGGCCGATGGACTTCAGGACCTCCTGCATCGGTTCGGAACTGCCGACGATGCCTTCCTTGTAGTCGGCCGGGTTGACGAGCATGCGCGTCGAGCGCGTCGCGGAGGCGAGGTCGCGGCGGGCGGAGAGGGCCTTGTCGACGAGCGCGATGAGCTTCGCCTGGTCGAACGGCTTCATCACGTAGTCATACGCGCCGAACTTCATCGCCTCGATCGCGGTCTGCGTCGTGCCGAAGGCGGTCATGAGGATGACCATCGCCTGCGGCTGCGCGCCGCGGAGCATCTGCAACGTCTCGATGCCGGTCATGCCGCCCATGCGGTTGTCGAGGAGGATGACGTCGGGCTGGTCGCGCTTGGCCGCGACGACGCCGGCTTCGCCGCTGTCGGCTTCGATCACGGTGTGGCCGAGGCCCGCGAGCGCGCGACGCAGGGAGTAGCGCAGGTCCTTATCGTCGTCGATGACCAGGACTTTGGCGTTCGGGGCGGCGGGGTTGGCACTCATGATGAGTAAAAGTAGGCAGAATCCGTGCCATTGGATGCCGTCTCTCTAAAATGACCTAATACGGGCTTTCGGCAATCCAGAGATGCTTAAATTTAAGCAAAACACACCCGATAGACCCCTTGCTAAGGCCAATCGGTCGGTAATCCTCGGTTTCATGCCTGCTTGGCTCAAACGTGGGGTGGGGGTGGTCATCGCCCTCTTGGCCTTATTCCTGGTCGGCTCGAACGCCTGGATCTGGTCGGCGGGGTGGGGTCGGTTCGCGGCTGAGCCGAAGGGTGTTCCAGCTCAGGCCGTGCTCGTCGTGCTTGGCACGGATGAGTTCGTCCAAGGGACGTCGGAGCATTCCGGGACCTTCCGTCCGCGCATCGCCGCCGCCGCGGAGCTCGCACGCTCCGGCCGGGTGAAGCTCGTCGTGACTTCCGGCACCGACGTCCATGCGCGCGCGATGGCCGAACGGCTGCGTGAGGCGGGCGTGACCTGTCCGATCGTCGAAGACCCTTACGGTTGGCGCACCTTGGATTCCGTCCTGCGGGCCAAGGCGTATTATCCTGACGACGACATCGTGTTCGTCTCGCAAGGCTGGCACTGCGTGCGCGCCCTCTGGCAGGCCGACCGCGTCGGGCTGCGATCGACGGCTTACCCTGCCGCTTTCGGCGAAGGCTGGAGGCCGGTGATGGGCTGCCTGCGCGATTGCTTCGCGAAACCGAAGGCCGTGATCGATTACCTGATGGGCAATCCGCTGACCGCGCCGGTGCCGGCGGACCAAGGCAATCTCCCGCACCGCTGAGTCAGGCGCGTTCGTGCCGTCCGTCGGGGCGGCGCGTCAGCACGCCGCGGATCTCCATCATCGTAAGGCTCACCGCGGCCTCGGCGACGCCACAGTCCGCGAGCGCGGCCAGGCTCTCGGCGTCGTGCGCCGCGCCTCCCGCGAAGTGCGGCAGCCAACGGGCGAACTCCGGCGGATCGTCGACCAAGGCAAGGGCCGGCTGGCCCCGGCTTTCGCCGAGCTCCGTCAGGATGTCGTCGACCGAACTCACGAGCGTCGCGCCGTCGCGGATGAGCGCATGGCAGCCGCGGCTCGCGGGACTGTCGGCGCGTCCCGGCACCGCGCAGAGCGTCCGGCCGAGGTCGCCGGCGAAGCGCGCGGTGATCATGCTGCCGCCGTCGACGTCGGTCTCGACCACGACCATCACGCGGACGAGTCCGGCGACGATGCGGTTGCGTTGCGGGAACGTCTGCCGGTCCGCCGGCCGGCCGAGCGGAAACTCGGAGAGCACGCAGCCGTCGGCCTTCATCTTCGCGCGGAGGCGCACCGCTTCAGGTGGGAAGGTAAGGTCGAGACCGTGGCCGACGACCGCCGCGGTCCGCCCGGCGGCGTCCAAGGCCCCCTCGTGCGCCGCGGTGTCGATGCCGCGGGCCAGGCCGCTGACGATCCACCAGCCCTGTTGCGCGAGGTCGCGCGCGAACGACCGCGCCAGCGAAGCCCCGTAGGTCGTGCAGTGCCGCGAGCCGATGATGCCGACCGCGCGTTCCGTCGGGAAATCCTCGCCCTCCGCGTAGAGCACCAACGGCGGATCCCAGAGGCGCGCCAAGGCGGCCGGCCAGGCGGTGTCGTCCTCGCCGAGGAGGCGGAAGCCGAGGTCACGCACGCGGCCCATCTC
>JBEDDU010000276.1:0-7879 GCA_041176065.1 Verrucomicrobiota bacterium
TGTCCTTGTCCTTCGGGCCCTTGTACCCGAGCACGACGACTTCCTGGCCGGCGAACTCGACGTATTCGACGCGGAGCGGGGTGAGGCCCTTCTTCAGGATGACGGGGACTTCCTTGCGGCGTCCGCCGACCGGACCGATGCCCTTGATCTCGGCGATGCGTTCGCCGCCGACGTAGAGGGCGCCGAAATCGTCGCAATCGAAGACGAAGTTGTATTTGCCGTCGACCGGGGCGTCGAACTGGGCGGTCCAGACCATCGCGAAGGCGTCCTTCTGGCCGGACTGGGCGACGTCGATGACGCCGGCGTTGAAGTCTTCCATCAGCGCGGGCTTCAGGGTCGAGAAGTCCGGCAGGGTCTTCCACTCGCCCTTGTACATCGTGCCCACGAGGTTCTTGAGCGCGGTCTTCGCCGGCGGGAACGGATGGGCCTTGAGCAGCTCGGCGGCGGTCCACGGGGTCGTGCGCTTGGCGGTCGCGGCGCGGACGGACTTCACTTCGTCGACGGAGACCGGGCCGGCGCCGTTGGCGAAGGTCTTGCGGACGTAGGTGAGCACGGCGGCGATCTTCTCGTCGCTGAGCACGGCTCCCTGGGGCGGCATGTCGATATTGTAGGTCTTGCCGGCGACCTCGACCGGACCGCTCAGACCGTTGAGCACGATCTTGATGGAACGCGCCGGGGCGCCCTTCGGCCATTCGCTGCCCACGAGGGGAGGCAGGCCGTTGAGTCCCTTGCCGTCGGGGCCGTGGCAGGCTCCGCAGAGAGAGTTATAGATCTGAGCGCCGTCTTCGGCGGCCGACGCGAAGACGGAGGCGGCCAGAAGGGCGAGAAGCGACGAGGTGCGCATAAGGGGTATGCGTCGAGGAAGTTTAATCCCGAGACCCTCGCAAATCAAAAGGGCTGAGAAACCGGGCCGTGGTATGATTACGACGAGGATATAATTTCAGGTCCCTGGTCTCGGCCATCGGGTATCTGGTTCAGGCATTCAGGTACGGGCACAGGTCCCGGGCCTGAACCCGTACCTGCACCCGCACCCCTTTCTTGCAACCGTGACCTGAGACCCGAGATAAATTCCCAACCGCTTACACCTGCCATGGGTAGGGTCGGGACCGCGTCACGACATAGCTGTCTCGAGCGGCCGCCGCACGGTGGCCGAAGGTAGGGGCAGGACTACGTCATGCCCTCCCTCCGCGAAAGGACGCGGCGTAGCCACGCCCCTACCTTGCCGTTCACCATTCGGCGAACGCTTATAAGCAAAAAAGGCCGCCCGAAGGCGGCCTTGCTCTATGTCGTGACGCGGTCCCGACCCTACCCTCTCAGCGCGCGCGGTAAAGACCCTGCGGATCGTAGAGCCACCAGGCGTCGAACGGATTGGCGAGGGACGGGAGTTCGAAATACGGACGTCCTTTGTCGTCGACCTTGGAGACCACGCCGGAGATCTCGGTGCGGGTCGGCGGCTGGGGCGAAGGCGAAGGCATGGCGGTCGGCGCGACGGGCACGGGGAGGAGGTCCAGCACGGCGGTTTCTTCGATGCGCTCGACGACGTTGTCGACCCACTTGAGCTCCTTGGCCTTGTCGCCGAAGGCCTGCCAGTCGCCGGTGGAATCGTTGGCGTACATCTGCTTCACGAATTCCTCGAGGGAGAGGCCCATCTTCTTGGCGACCGGGGTGGCGAGGCGGTCGAACCACTGGTTGGTGAAGTCGATCTGCTCCTTGAGCACGGTCATGTTGCCGCGCACGACGTTCGAAGCCTGGTGATGCAGCAGGATGGTGTTGGGATAGCAGTAGGAGCGCTCGGCCAGCGTGCAGATGACGGCGGTCATCGAGGCGGCGAAGCCTTTCACGACGACGTGCACCGGGGCCTTGGAGGCGGCCATGGCCTTCTGGATCTGGTAACCGGCGGCGACGGAACCGCCCGGGGAGTTGTCGACGACGATGAAGATCGGGAACTCGGAGGACTGGTTGTTATAGAAGGCGATGCGCGTGCAGACGTAGTCGGCCAGCTGCTCGGTCACGGCGCCGTTGAAGGCGATGCGACGGTCGCTGATGTAGAGCACGCCGTCGACGAGCGGATCCTTGAGATACTTCGGCTTGGCCTTGCTGGCGATCTTGCGGGCCTCGTCTTCCTTCTGGAAGCGCTGGATCTCGTTGGAGAGGCGGGCGACGGTGTTGGCGGCCTCGAGCTGGAGCTGCTTGGCTTCGGCTTCGAGTTCGCGGATCTTGTTCGCGCGTTCGGCGAGACGGGCGGTGGAGCGGGCGGATTCGAGCGCGGCCTGGCGCTCGAGCTTGGCGCGTTCGTCTTCGAGGGCGGCGGCTTCGGCGGAAGCCTTGGCGAGACGGAGCGAACGCTCGGCGGTCAGGCGGGCGACCTCGGCCTGCAGCGGGGCGAGCTCTTCGGCGCGCTTGGCTTCGGCGAGGGCGAGCTCGGCGTCGATGCGCGACTTCTCGAGGCGCATGCGCTCGGCTTCCTTCATCGCAGCCTTCTGCTGGGCGGTGAGTTCGTCACGCGGCGCGGCGGGCGCAGCCGGAGCCGACGGAGCGGCCGGGGCGGCCTGCTGGGCGAGGGCGTTCGCGGCCGCGAAGACGGCGAGCGCAAGGACGCGGAGGGAGGTGCGGAGATGCATGGGAGTTTTGTGTTATGAAATCAGCGGAGGACGAATTCGACGGTGGGGTCGTACATCCACCAGAGGTCGCAAGGGCCGAGCGGCGGCAGGGCCTGGCGGACGCGGCCGTCCTGGGTCTTGCCGGCGTTGAAGCCGTCGGGATTGGGCTCGGCGACCACGGGCGGTACGGCGCCGGCGACGGTCAGGGAATCTTCGGACATGCGGTCCACGACGTCGGTCACCCATTTGCGGCGGCCGGCCTCGTCGCCGAGGATCTTCCAGTCGCCGGTGGAGGTGCCCTTGTACATCTGGGCGACGAAGTCGTCGACGGTCGTGCCGATGCGGGCGGCGACCTTCTCGAAGATGCGCTCGCACCAGACCTTGCTCCACTTGAGCTGTTCCTTGAGCTGGGTGACGTTGCCGCTGAGGCCGACGGAGGCCTGGTGGTGCAGCACGATGGTGTTCGGGTAGACGAACGAACGCTTCGCGAGGGTGGTGACGATCGCGGCCATCGAGGCGGCGTAACCCTTCACGACGACGTAGACCGGCGCCTTGGAGGCCTCCATGGCCTGCAGCATCATGTAGCCCGACATCACGGAGCCGCCCGGCGAGCGGTCGATGACGATGAAGATGGGGGCTTCGCTATCGAGGGCGTTGTAGAAGGCGATGCGGCCGCAGACGAACTGGGCGAGCTTGTCGTCGACGCGTCCGTTGAACGGGATGCGGCGGTCGGAGATGTGCAGCACGCCGTCGATGAGCGGGTCCTTCGGGTAGGCGATCTTCGCGCCGCTGGCGATCTCGGCGGCCTTGGCCTGCAGGCGCGCGATCTGCCCGACCGACGAGACCTTGGCGTATTCGACGGCGACTTCGGCGGCGGCGAGACGGGCCTGCACTTCGAGTTCGGCGCGGGCGCGATCCTTGTCCGCCGAGGCGACGGCGGCCTGGGCGGCGGCGAGGGCGGCTTCAAGCTTGAGCTTGGTCTGCTCGGCTTCGATCGGCGCGGCGACGGCCTCGGCGCGGGCGGCGCGGAGGGCGGCTTCGGCTTCGAGCTTTCGGAGTTCGAGCGTCTGGTTGAGCGCGGCGAGCTTGCGCTGCGAAGCGGCCAGGTCGAGGCGGGCGCGGATGAGATCGGTCTCGATCTCGGCCTTGATGACCTCGGGGGTCTTCTTGACCGGGCTGAACTGCGCCATGAGGGGCGAGGCGAGGAGAAGAAGGACGTAAGCCAGGCGCGACATGGGGGTAAGGACTGTTTTGACAGATATATGGTTCCCTTGAAGTCCATTTTTGGCAAATCTGCCCGCATGGATGTCGACGCCCCCATCACCCTCTTCAACCGCCACACCGGACGGACCGAGACCGAGCAGGTCTACGGGGAGAAGTGGCTGCGGCGCATCTACGGCAACCCCCTCGGCAAGCTGACCCTCCATACCGTCGTCAAACGGGCCCTTTTCTCGAAGCTCTACGGCATGGCCATGGATCGCCCGAGCAGCGCGCGCCGCGTCGAGCCCTTCGTGAAGGCCTTCGGCCTCGATCCGGCCGAGTTCGCCGATCCGGACCTGAAGTCCTACCGCACCTTCAACGACTTCTTCTACCGCAAGCTCAAGGCCTCCGCCCGGCCGGTCGACGCACGCGCCGAAATGGCCGTGCTGCCCGCGGACGGACGTCACCTCGGCTTCCCGGACGCCTCGCGCGTCAAAGGCATCTTCGCCAAAGGCCAGACCTTCGACATCCCGGCGCTCGTCGCCGACCGTGCGCTCGGCGAACGCTACGCCCGCGGCACCGTCGTCTGCTCACGCCTCTGCCCGGTCGATTACCATCGCTTCCACTTCCCCGTCGCCGGCGTGCCTGGCGAGCCCGTACTCGCCAAGGGCCAGCTCTACTCCGTCAACCCGATCGCCCTGCGCCGCAGCGCCGCGTATCTCTGGCAGAACAAGCGTCAGCGTGTGACGATCGACGCCGGCCCCTTCGGACTCGTCACCATGGTCTCCGTCGGCGCCACGAACGTCGGCACCATCATCGAGACTTACAAGCCCGGCCAGGCCGTCGCGAAGGGCGACGAGAAAGGCTACTTCCGTTTCGGCGGATCGTTCGTCGCCACGATCTTCGAACCCGGACGGATCAAACTTGAGGACGATCTCATCCACGCCGGCGAGACCGCCGTGGAAGTCTACGCCAAGGTCGGTTCGCCCCTCGGCCGCCTCGCCTAAGCGCTTGCCTCCGCCGTCCGACGCGCAAACCTCATCTCACAGGTTTCGCTCGGGTGGTGGAATGGCAGACACACCAGATTTAGGTTCTGGCGCCGCAAGGTGTGCGGGTTCGACCCCCGCCCCGAGCACCCTGTTCATGCGCGGATACCGCGCATGAAAGGTGGTAGCGGTTGGCGGCTAGCGGTTGGGAACACATACGCGAAAGAGGGCTGAGTCGATGAGATGCAGAACTCAGAGAAAAACCGGGATGTTTGCTGCGGGCTTAAACAGATGCCTCTTCCATTCAGTCCTCCACGCAGTCCTCAATTCAGTCCTCTACACTAGGGCACCACGCGGTGCTGCCCCTACCCCATTACCTCGGGCTATAGGGTCATCGTGTCCTCCACTCTTGCCCCTGCCTCACCCTTCCCTATCATACTATCCATGTTCGCGTGGCTTCGTACCCTCTTCGCCCCGAAGTCGTCGGCCCCTGACCTGAGCCAGGCGCCGGATGAGCCGACGCCGTCTGAGCGCGCGCCCTCCACCCGCCCGGCCAACCAGCAGGGCTGGATCGGGGTGGACCTGGACGGGACGTTGGCCGAGGCGACCGCCTGGCAGGGCATGGACCACATCGGCCCGCCCGTCCCGCTGATGATGCGCCGCGTCCGCCAGTGGCTCGACCGAGGACTCCGCGTGAAGATCATGACGGCCCGCGCCGGAGATCCCGTGGGCGTCGCCGCGACGCAGGCCTGGCTCAAGGCCAACGGGCTACCAGAGCTGGAGGTCACCGACAAGAAGGACTTCGGGATGATCGAACTCTGGGACGACCGGGCCATCCAAGTGGTCCAGAACCGGGGCGTCTGCTTCCTCGGTACGTCGTATTTCGCCCGTCCCAAGGCCCCCATCCTGCCAGATGAGGTTGCGGAGCGGACGTTCATCCTCGTAGGTTCGGAACCGAAGACTCCTCCGCAGGGTCCGAAACACAGCGCATGAAAGCCTCCCTCAAGCTCGAGTATTCCCTCCGCGTCCTCTCCCAGCTCGCCCGCCGTCACCGCGGCACGGCCGTCACGCGCATCGAAGAACTCGCCAAGCTCGAAGACATCCCGGCCAATTACCTGGTGCAGCTGCTCAACGAACTCCGCGAAGGCGGCCTCGTGGTCTCCAAGCGCGGCAAGACCGGCGGCTACCGCCTGGCGAAAGACGCCGAGGACATTTCCCTGAAACAGGTGCTCACGGTCGTGGAGCCCGATCTCGTCGCGACCAAGATCACGCTCAAGGGCGCTTCCGGACCTCAGGTCGCCGCGCTCTGGCGCGAAGTCTCGAAGCGTTTCGACAAGTCGCTCGCCGGCTTCACCGTCGCCCAGCTCGCTCAGTCGGAGACCAGCACGGATTTCGAGATTTGAACGCTTCGGTGAAGCCGAAGCGAGGGGGCACGTGGGCAAGGTGACACGGTGACAAGGGGAGAGATATGTATCAGGTGGAAGCGATTGGCGGTTAGCGGTTAGCGGTTGGGCAGCCGATCATCCGGGCTCCAGGTAGGGTCGGGACCGCGTCACGACATAGGTGCCTTAGGCAGGGCTGACCACCCTTGGTCAGCCGCGGTTGAGCGAGGGCGCTCAACCCTACCCGATACGGAATAGGGCAGCACGCGGTCCCGACCCCACGTCGACACACCCTATGCACATCATAGCCCGGGTACTTGATCAATTCAGTCCTCTACTCAGCCCTCCATGCAGTCATCAACCCAGCCCTCTTCTTATTGAGTCCACTCCATACTCGATACTCCGAACTCCATACTCTATTCAAATCCCGTGGACCTCTTCTTCACCGCCGTCGCGGCGGTCATGCTCTACCTGCACAGCCTGCGGGACTTCGCCCGCGAGGTGACGAAGCTCGGCGGCGAGCGCCTCCGCCGCGCGCTGCGCAAGGCCACCGACAACCGTTTCCTCGGCGCGCTCACCGGGGCCGTCGGCGCGGCGCTCGTGCAGTCCTCGTCGGTGGTGAACTTCGTCACGATGGGCCTGGCCGAACAGAAGGTCATGCCGATGCGCCAGGCCTGGACGGTCATGATCGGCGCCAACATCGGCACGACCGTCACCGCCTGGCTGATCGCCTATAAGTTCACGGGACTCGGTCCCGCGCTCGTGACCGTCGGCGGCCTCTGGTCGTTGATCGGACCGCGAACCTGGCGTCCCTACGGTCATCCCTTGTTCCACTTCGGCCTCATCTTCCTGGCGCTCGGACTCATCAGCACGACGCTCCTGCCGCTGGCGCAGACGCCCGAAGTCCTCGCGTGGCGCGACACACTCTCCACGCCCCTGCGCGCGCTGATCTTCGGCGCGGCGCTGACCATGCTCGTGCAGTCTTCCTCGGTGGTCGTCGGCCTGACCGTGCTCTCGGTCGCCGGCGGACTCCTCGACCCCGAGCTCTCCATCTGGGTGGTCGTCGGCGCGAACCTCGGCACCGGCTGGGTCGCGCTCATCACCGCCTCGACGCTGGGGCCCTTCGCCCGTCGCCTCGCCCTCTTCAACGCCGGTCTCGACCTTTGCGGGCTGGCGCTGTTCGTGACCGTGCTCCAGTTCGCCATCCGTCCGTTGCTCGCGATGATCGACGAACCGGGCCTGCAGGTCGCGTTCGTCCATTCCGCCTTCAATCTCTCCGCCGCGACCCTCGCGCTGATCCTGCTCCCGTGGCTCTGGCGATACCTGGAGAGGTATGTGCCGGAACAGGGAGAGAAGGGTTAGGCGGTTGGCGGATAGGACGCTCAATCCAAAGGGGACGGAGGCAGCTAGGTCAGCATGCAGTGCTGACCCTACCTTCATTACCTGGCTCTAACCCTGGCCCAAGCCCTAGCCCTTCACTTGTCCTTCCCGACTTCCGCCCGGGCCTTGGCGAGGACGTCGGCGAGCTTCACCTCGGCTCCGCCCTGGCGCTTGCTCTCATCGGCGGCTTCCATGAAGGCATAGAGCTCAAGCGTCTCTTCGGGGCTCACCGGCGCCTTGCCGGTGCGGAACATCTTCACGACGGCCTCGAGCAGGACTTCGTACCCATCGAACTTCCCGATCGGGGCTTCGCCCTTCTCGCCGATCGCCT
>JBEDDU010000277.1:0-4796 GCA_041176065.1 Verrucomicrobiota bacterium
CCTCGAGGAGGTCAGCGGGCTGTTCAAACTCGGCGAATGGATCCTGCGCGCGCATCTCGCCCGCCTCGAGAAGCGCAACGTGCGCCTGCACGTCATCGGCGACGTCACCGCCCTGCCCGACTTCGTCCGCTCGCCGCTGCAGGACGTGATCAAATCGAGCAAGGACAACACGGCCTTCAACCTCGTGGTCGCCCTGAACTACGGCGCTCGCCAGGAGATCGTCGCCGCCGCGCGTTCGCTCGCCGCGGACGTCGCCGCCGGCAAGCTGCAGCCCGACGCGGTCGACTGGGCCGCCGTCGAGGCCCGCCTCCAGACCGCCGGCCTGCCGGACCCGGACCTCATCATCCGCACCTCGGGCGAGTTCCGCCTCAGCAACTTCCTGCTCCTGCAGTCCGCCTACGCCGAGATCGTGTTCGCCTCCGTCTTCTGGCCCGACTTCGACAAGGCCCAGCTCCAGCTCGCCCTCGCGGAATACGCCAGGCGCGAACGCCGCTTCGGCATGACCGGCGCGCAGGTGCAGCCCCCCGCCCAAGCATGAAAGACCGCGCCCTCAGCACCATCGGCCTCTGGGTCGTCGTCGGACTCGTCATCTGGGTCGGTGGTTTCTTCTCCGTCGCCGAACAGGCTTCGTTCGGCCTGCTCGCCCTGATCATCGGCGCGGCGCAGTATGAGTTCTATTCGCTCGCGCGGCGCATCCCCGGCGTGCGTCGCCCGAGCTTCTCCGGCGTCGTCGCCGGCTTCGCCCTGCACTTCGCGCTGTTCTTCCTCACGCCGGAAGAAGGCCGCGCGAACATCGTGCTCACCGGCGGCGCGCTGCTCGTCGGACTCCACCTGCTCTCGCTGCTGCGCCACCCGGGCGAAGTCCCGACGCTGCTGCGCCGCTTCCCCACGCTCTACGGCTTCGCGTATCTGCCGTTCATGCTGGCCTCGCTCATCGCCATCGCGCGCATGAAGGACGGCCACCTGCTCACGGCGAAATCCGTCGGGCTTTACTACGTCGTCTGGGTCTTCGTGGCCACGAAGTTCACCGACGTCGGCGGACTCCTCATCGGCGTGCCGTTCGGCAAGCACAAGCTCGCCCCGACCATCAGCCCGGCCAAGAGCTGGGAAGGCTGCGTCGGCGGACTCGCCTGCTCGGCGCTCGCCTCCGGCCTCTACGCCTGGCTGCTCCGCGACGCCGTCGGCCTCAGCTTCATGGTGCCGTGGAAGGCGGCCTTGCTGGCCTTGCCTATCGCGATCCTCAGCATCCCCTCCGACCTCGTCGAATCCGTCTTCAAGCGTCTCGCCGGGGCGAAGGATTCCGGCGCGACCATCCCCGGCATCGGCGGGGCGCTCGATCTGATCGACAGCATGGTGCTCACTTCGCCCGCCGCCCTGATCCTGCTGTCCTACTTCCTCGAGTGGGCCAAGCGCGGCTGATGACCGCGTCCGCGCCAGCGATCCACGTGCTGACGGGTCCGACCGCCGTCGGCAAGACGGAGGCCGCCTTGCGTTGGGCGGAACAGAATGACGCGGAGATCGTTTCGTGCGATTCGGTCTGCGTCTACCGCGGCATGGACATCGGCTCGGCCAAGCCCACCGCCGATGAACAGCGCCGCGTCCGCCACCACGGCCTCGACCTCGTCGATCCGAGCGAGCGCTACTCGGTCTCGCAATACGTCGACATGGCCCGCGCGGCCATCGCCGGCGCGCACGCCCGCGGCAAACGCGTCCTCGTGACCGGCGGCAGCGGCTTCTATCTCGCCGCGTTCTTCGGACCGGTGACGGACGAACGGGAGATTCCGGCCGCGATCACGGAGGAAGTGCGCACGTTGCACCGTCAGGGCCTCGCCTCTCTCCTGCTTCGCCTCCGCGAGCTGGAAGGCGACCGGCTGCCGGACTGGCTCGACGTCCAGAATCCCATCCGCGTCGCCAAGGCCTTGGAGCGTCGTCTCGCCTCCGGACGCACCCTCGATTCCCTGCGCGATGAATTCCTGACCCGCCGGGGACCGTTCGCGGATCATCCGGTGACCTGCGAACTCATGGAGCGGCCCGACGCCGAACTGAAAGCCCGGATCGCCGCACGCACGGAGCAGATGCTGGCGAACGGCATGATCGAAGAGTCTGAACGCCTCCTGGCCATGGGTCTCGACCCGGAACTGACCTCGTCCCGCGCCGTGGGCTATCGGGCCGTCATGGACTGGCTGGAGGGCGGGAAACGGGTCGCCCGGTCGGGACTCGCCGAACGCGTCAACCTCGACACCTGGGCCCTTGTTCGGAAGCAGCGTAAGTGGTTCCGGCGTCTGGGATTGGCAAAAGACCCCGAATAAGGGGATTTTGAGCCTCCAAGGGCTCGCAAACGACCGAGCGGCGTCAAAAGAGGCACTTTTATGCCACTTTACCGCCTACATCCTTGCAAGCCCCTGTTTTTTGACCATTTTCACGGCCGAACCCCCTACCCACCCTAACCATGCCCCTGAAAATCGGCCAGCCTCTCCCTGAAATCACCCTCAAGCAGAAGACCGACGCCGGTCTGGTCGACGTCAACCTCCGCCGCAACGTCGGCAAGGGCAAGACCGTCATCCTTTTCGTGCCCCTCGCCTTCACCGGCGTCTGCACCGATGAGCTCTGCAAGGTCACCGGCCTCCTCGACGAGTACAAGAAGCTCGGCGCCGACGTGATCGCCATCTCCGTCGACTCCCCCTTCGCTCAGGAAGCCTGGGCCAAGCAGGCCGGCATCGGCGTCACCCTCGCCTCCGACTTCAACCGCGTCGCCCTCAAGGCCTTCAAGGTCAAGGACACCCGCGTGATCCCCGAGAAGACCGGCCTCCTCAACGTGGCCAAGCGTTCCGTCTTCGTGGCCGACAAGGCCGGCAACGTGATCCACTCCGAAGTGAAGCGCGACCCGTCCTCGATGCCGAACTTCGCCAAGATCAAGAAGGCCGTCGAAGCCTAAGCGTCAGACAGGCTTATTTGAAGGCGGGCGGGCTTGCCCCGACCGCCTTCTTTGCTTTTGGCTATCCGCCCTGACGACCGCGTCCGGAGCACCTTTTCATACCCAACACCACCATGGCCCTCAAAGACCCCTTCAAAGCCCTCCGCCCCTTCTCCGCCGGCGGCAAGTCCGGGCAGATCTACTCCGTACCCGCGCTCGAGCAGGCCGGCCTCGGCAAGGTCTCGCGCCTGCCGGTCTCCATCCGTCTCGTCCTCGAATCCGTGCTGCGTAACTGCGACGGCGTCGCGGTCACCGAGAACGACGTGAAGACGCTCGCCGCGTGGAACGCCGCGAAGCCCGTCGACACCGAGATCCCGTTCGTCGTCGCGCGCATCGTGCTGCAGGACTTCACCGGCGTGCCGCTCCTCGTCGACCTCGCCGCCATGCGCGAAGCCGTCGCCAAGCTCGGCAAGGATTCCGCCGTCATCGAACCGCTCGTCCCCGTCGACCTCGTCGTCGACCACTCCGTGCAGGTCGACAAGGCCGGCACCGCCTCCTCCTTCCTCGACAACCTGCGCCAGGAATTCGGCCGCAACACCGAGCGCTACGAATTCCTCAAGTGGGGCATGCAGGCCTTCAAGACCTTCGGCGTCGTCCCGCCGGCCATCGGCATCGTCCACCAGGTCAACCTCGAGTACCTCGCCAAGCTGGTCTTCCAGAAGGACGGCGTGTTCTACCCTGACACCCTCGTCGGCACCGACTCCCACACCACGATGATCAACGGCATCGGCGTCGTGGGCTGGGGCGTGGGCGGCATCGAAGCCGAAGCGGGCATGCTCGGCCAGCCGGTCTACTTCCAGACGCCCGAAGTCATCGGCGTCAACCTCACCGGCCGCCTCCGCGAAGGCGTCACCGCCACCGACCTCACCCTCCGCCTCACCGAGATCCTCCGCAAGGCCAAGGTCGTCGGCAAGTTCGTCGAGTTCTACGGCGAAGGCACCGAGGCCCTCTCGCTCGCCGACCGCGCCACGATCGCCAACATGGCCCCGGAATACGGAGCCACGATGGGCTTCTTCCCCGTCGACGACAAGTCCCTCGACTACCTCCGCCAGACCGGCCGCGACGAAGCGCACATCGAGCTGGTGAAGGAATACTACAAGGCCCAGGGCCTCTTCGGCATCCCGAAGGCCGGCAGCATCGACTACACCCAGACCATCGACCTCGACATCGGCACGGTCGTCCCGTGCGTGTCCGGCCCGAAGCGCCCGCAGGACCGCATCGACCTCCCGAAAATCAAGGAGTCCTTCAACACGCTCTTCACCGCGCCGAAGGACAAGAACGGCTTCGGAAAGGCCGCATCCGACCGCGCCGCCTCCGCTCCCGTCGGAGCCACGGGCCGCTCGCTCCAGCACGGCTCCGTCGTGATCGCCGCCATCACCTCCTGCACCAACACCTCGAATCCTTCCGTGATGGTGGCCGCCGGCCTCGTCGCCAAGAAGGCCGTCGAGAAGGGCCTCAAGGTGAACCCGAACGTGAAGTGCTCGCTGGCCCCCGGCTCCCGCGTGGTCACCGACTACCTCAACGAGATCCAGCTCTCCGGCTACCTCGACCAGCTCGGCTTCAACCTCGTCGGCTACGGTTGCACGACCTGCATCGGCAACTCCGGCCCGCTCGACGCCGACATCGAAGGCGCGATCAAGCAGGGCGACCTCGTCACGGCCTCCGTGCTCTCGGGTAACCGCAACTTCGAAGCCCGCGTCCACGGCGCGGTCCGCTCGAACTTCCTGATGTCCCCGCCCCTCGTCGTCGCCTTCGCCCTCGCCGGCCGCGTCGACATCGACCTCGACTCCGAGCCGCTCGGCACGGGCAAGGACGGCCAGCC
>JBEDDU010000278.1:0-2790 GCA_041176065.1 Verrucomicrobiota bacterium
AGCTTGTTCTCGGTGCCGGAGTAACGGATCAGGTGGCGGCCGACCTTGCCGAAGGCCGCATCCGCCTTCCGGATCTCTTCCTGCAAGCTGGCGAGCTGCGCCAAGGGGACGCGCGCGCGGACCTTCAGGTTGACGAGCGCCTGAGGATACTCACGCATCCCGGCGGCCAGGTCGGCCAAGGTGGCGCCTTTCTTGCGCATGAAACGCAATACCTGCAGGGCGCTCAGGATGCCGTCGCCGGTGGAGGCGTAGTCGGAGAAGATGAGGTGGCCGGAGTTCTCGCCGCCGAAGGAATAATCCCCCTTGCGCAGGGCTTCGATGACATGGCGGTCGCTCACGGCGGTGGTCACGACGCCGATCCCCGCCTTGCGCATGGCCTCGTGCAGGCCGAGGTTCGACATGACCGTGCAGACCATCGTGTCGCCGTTGAGCTTGCCTTCTTCCTTCAAGGCCAGCGCGCAGAGCGCGAGGACGCGGTCGCCGGAGACGCTGGCGCCGGAGGCGTCGCTGAAGATCACCCGGTCGGCGTCGCCGTCGAGGGAGATGCCGACGTCGGCGCCCTGCTCCTTCACCACCTTGCCCGCGAACTCGGGATAGAGCGCGCCGACCCCGGCGTTGATGTTGATGCCGTCGGGCTCGACGCCGAGCTTCACGACCTTGGCGCCCAGTTCCTTGAAGATCAACGGCGCCAGCAGGTAGCCGGCGCCATGGCCGCAGTCCACGACGATCTTCATGCCATCGAGGCCCGCGCCGCCCAGGCTCTGCTTGACGAATTCGATGTAGCGGCCACGGGCATCGTCGATGCGATAAGCCTTGCCGATCTTGTCGCCGGTGACGCCGTTCGCCTTCACGTCGTAAAGGACCTCCTGCTCGACGAGCGCTTCGAGGTCGTCGGAAAGCTTGAAGCCGTCCGGGCCGAAGATCTTGAGTCCATTGTCTTCGTAAGGGTTGTGCGAGGCCGTCAGCATGATGCCTGCGCCGCAGCCCATCGACTGGGTCAGATGCGCGACCGCGGGAGTCGGCATGGGACCGACCAGGAAGACATCCATGCCGCTCGAGACCAGTCCGCTCGTCAGCGCGGTCTCCAACATGTAGCCAGAAATACGCGTGTCTTTGCCGATGATGACCCGGTTATGATTGGCCCCGCTGGAACGGAGCACGCGCGAGATGGCCTGGCCGATGCGCAGGGCGATCTCCGGGGTGATCGGATATTCGTTAGCCCGTCCGCGGATGCCGTCCGTACCGAAGAGTTTGGTCGCCATGGCCGTTTTTGTGGCAAATCTGCAGTTTTCAGCAAGCATAAATGATTGGAAACCTTCTTTTATGATAAATATGAGCGTTTCGCTCATTAATGTGGAACACCGAAAAAATAGAGGACGCAATCCTTCGACATTCAGCAGGCCAAACGACCGAAAGAGTGCGAGCGAGCAAATGACCGAAAAGCCGGAGGTGACTAAACTCTAATCGAATGAAAATGAGATGAGATAAATCACCCAAAGCTCAATCATCGTTGGACAGGAACAGGGCATGGAAGTTGAGTGTCATCACCCCATGCGTTCCTCGGCGCTCATCATTTCAAGCCTCTCGATCTCCGCGGTGGTCCTAGGCTCCGAGTCGCCCGTGGATTTCAACCGCGACGTCCGGCCGATCCTCTCCGACCGTTGCTACGGCTGCCACGGTCCCGACGCCGACAAGGGACGCAAGGCGGGCCTTCGTCTCGATGAGTTCGCCGGCGCGACCAAGGAACTGAAGAGCGGCGAGCGGGCGATCGTCCCCGGTGACATCGCGAAGAGCGCGATGGTCCATCGCATGCGCACGGATGATCCTGAGGAGATCATGCCGCCGCCGGAGCTGCACCGTCCGCTCTCTGCCGCCGAGAAAGACATCCTGACGCGCTGGATCAAGCAAGGTGCCAAGTATGACCCTCACTGGGCCTTCGTGAGTCCGCGCGCCACCCCTGCGCCCCAGGTGGCGGACCCCGCTTGGGTCAAGGACCCCCTCGACGCCTTCATCGCAGCGCAGGCCGCCAAGGCCGGCCTGAAGACCTCGCCCGCCGCCGACCGCATCACCCTGCTCCGACGTGCCTCTTTCGCCCTGACGGGCCTGCCGCCCACCGCGGACGAGGTCGCCGCTTTCCTGGCCGACCCTTCCGCCGACGCCTATGAGAAGCGCGTCGACGCGATGCTGGCTTCGCCTCGCTTCGGCGAACATCTGGCGGTCGGTTGGCTCGACCTTTCCCGCTACGCCGACACCTGGGGCTACACGGGCGACAAGGCGATGTTCGCCTGGCCTTGGCGCGACTGGGTGCTCAAGGCCTTCAACGACAACAAGCCTTACGACCAGTTCCTGACCGAACAACTCGCCGGCGACCTGCTACCCTCCCCGACCCAGGACCAACGCGTGGCGACCGCTTACAATCGGCTGCACCGCATGACCTTCGAAGGCGGTTCGATCGCCGAGGAATTCCGTCAGGACGGCATCAACGACCGCGTGATGACCGCCGGATATGGCTTCATGGGACTGACGATGGAGTGCTCCCGCTGCCACGACCATAAGTATGACCCGATCTCGCAGCGCGATTACTTCTCGATGGCGGCGATGTTCGGCGACCAGAACGAGAACGGACTGCTTTCGTATCACGGGGAAGTTCCGCCGCCGTTCGTGCGCCTATTCAAGGACGATGCCGAACGGAAGAAGGAAGCCGACCTCCGCGCCGCGGTGACGGCCGCGGAGATGGGCCTGTCCGCCGTTCGCTCGGAATACCGAGGCAAGCCGCAGGTTACCGTGCCC
>JBEDDU010000279.1:0-4631 GCA_041176065.1 Verrucomicrobiota bacterium
CTTCAACATCGTCGAGGACGAGGTCCGCGTACCCGACCTGCAGGCGACGATCCTCCATTGTCTCGGCGTCGACCACGAACGCCTTACCTTCCGCAACGCCGGCCTCGATTTCCGCCTCACCGGCGTTGCGGAAGGTAAGGCGTTCGTGGTCGACGCCGAGACAATGGAGGATCGTCGCCTGCAGGTCGGGTACGCGGACCTCGTCCTCGACGATGTTGAAGCCCATCTCGTCGGTCGCGCCGATCGTCTGGCCGCCCTTGATGCCGCCGCCGGCCATCCACATCGAGAAGGCCTGCGGGTGGTGGTCGCGCCCTTGGCTGCGGCCGAGCGAGACGCTGGCTTCGACCATCGGCGTGCGGCCGAACTCGCCGCCCCAGACGACGAGCGTGCTGTCGAGCAGGCCGCGACGCTTGAGGTCCTTGACGAGGGCCGCGGAGGCCTTGTCGGTCTTGGCGCAGTTGTTCCGCACGTTGCCGGCGACGTCGCTGTGCGCGTCCCAGCCTTCGTTGTAGATGTTGATGAAGCGTACGCCGCGCTCGACCATGCGGCGGGCGAGCAGGCAGGCGCGGGCGAACGAGGGCACCTTGGGGTCGCAGCCGTAGAGCTCGAGCGTCTCCTTGCTCTCCGAGGAGAGGTCCATGAGGTCGGGCGCCGAGGTCTGCAGGCGGTAGGCCATCTCGTAGTTGGCGATGCGGGTGGCGATCTCGCTGTCACCGTCGAGGCGCAGGCGACGGTCGTTCATCGCGTTGATGAGGCCGATGGTGTCCTTCTGCGTGCCGGGGTCGATGCCCGCGGGGGTGCTCGTGTTGAGGATCGCGTCGCCGGCGTTGCGGAAGCGGGTGCCGGCGTAGCTGCTCGGCAGGAAGCCGCTGCTCCAGCAGGCCGCCCCGCCGCTGATGCCCGCGCCCGTGCTCATCACCACGAAGGCCGGGAGGTCCTTGGCTTCGGAGCCGAGGCCGTAGGTGATCCAGGAGCCCATGCTGGGACGGCCGGGCTGGGAGAAGCCCGTGTTCATGTAGATCTGCGCCGGGGCGTGGTTGAACTGCGTGGTCCGGCAGGACTTCACGATGGCGATGTCGTCGGCGATGGAGGCGATGTGCGGGATCATCTCCGAGAGTTCGGCGCCCGACTGGCCGTGGCGCGCGAACTTGTAGCGGGGACCGAGCACGGCGGCGTCGGGCCGGATGAACGCGTAGCGTTGTCCGTTGATGATGGAAGGCGGCAGCGGCTTGCCTTCGAGCTTGGCGAGCTCGGGTTTGTAGTCGAAGAGCTCTAGCTGCGAGGGCGCGCCCGCCATGAAGAGATGGATGACGGCCTTGGCCTTGGGCGGATGGTGGGGCAGGCCGGAGACCTGGCCGGAGCCGGCGGCGGCGAGGCGGCCCATGGCGCCGTCGGCCATCAGGGAAGCGAGGGCGATCTTGCCGACGCCGAGGGCGCACTCCTGGAAGAAGTGCCGGCGGGTGACGTTGGGGCGGGGAGGCATGGATGTTAAAAGTTAAGGATGACAGATGACGGATGACAGATGATGGAGGGCTGAGTGGAGGACTGAATTGAGGGCTGAATGGAGAAGGCTCTAGGGGGTGGGTGTGTCTTATCGATCTGTCATCGGCCCTCGGTCATCCCTAATCTATGTGTCACGGATGCACGATGCTTTCGTCGAGGTTGAGCGCGGCGCGGGCGACGGCGCTCCAGACGTCCTGTTCGACGACCTTGCGGGCGCGCTGCGCGGCGACGAAGCCTCTCAGCATGGCGACTTCATCGGTCGCGGGCGGGCGGGTGACGCAGCGGCGCAGGATGAAGATAAGCCGGCCTTCGTCGTCGGCCGCGGCGGTCATCGCCTTGGCGCCGAGGGCGCGGGCGGCCTCCATGAACATGCCGTCGTTGAGGAGCGTCAGCGCCTGGAGCGGGCTGTTGGAGACGTCGCGACGGGCGACGCACGACTCGCCGGTCGGCGCGTCGAACGTCGTGGCCATCGCGAACGGGGCGGTGCGCTTGATGAAGGTGTAGAGCGAGCGGCGGTAGCGGTCCTCGCCTTCGCTGGGCTTCCATTCGATGCGCCCGTAGGTGCCTTCGCTGGTGACGCTGGCGGGCTGGGGCGGGAAGACGCCCGGGCCGCCCATCTTGCCGGAGAGCAGGCCCGCCGCCTGGAGCGCGCCGTCGCGGATGACTTCGGCGTCGAGACGGAAGCGGCTGCCGCGGGCGAGCAGGAGGTTCTCGCTGTCCTTCGCGGCGAGCTCCGGGGTGACGCGCGACGACTGGCGGTACGTCGAGCTGGTCACGATCAGACGATGGAGCTTCTTCATCGACCATCCGCCCTGGCGGAATTCGACGGCCAGCCAGTCGAGCAGCTCGGGGTGCGTCGGGGCTTCGCTCTGGTACCCGAAGTCCTCGAGCGTGGCGACGAAGCCGCGGCCGAAGAAGGCCTGCCATTGGCGGTTGACCGCGACCCGGGCCGTGAGCGGATTCTCCGGCGCGAAGAGCCAGCGCGCGAACGTGAGGCGGTTGGCGGGGGCGTCCTTGGGCAGTGAAGGGAGGAAGGCCGGCACCGCAGGCGGGACTTCCTCCTTCGGGCTCAGGTATTCGCCGCGGTGATGGCGGAAGGTCGGCCGCGGGTGCGCGGCGGGTCGCTCGCGCATGACCAGCGTGGGCTGGCCGCGGGGGACCTGCTTGCGGAGGTTGGCAAGGGCCTTGGCGTGGACGGCCAGTTCGGGGGCGGTCTCGAGGAAGCGCTGACGCAGTTTCGGCAGGTCATGCGGGGCGTTGCCGGCGAGCATCGCCTCGATCTCCGCGGGATGTCCGGTGGCGGTGGCCTGGTCGTCCGTGGTCACCGAGATGCGGAAATGGCCGACAGGGCAGGCGTAGTGCTTTTCGAAGAGCATCTTGAGGGCCCAGCCGGCGGCGAGGTCGGTCGGCTGGTCGAAACGGAAGACCGCGACATGGTTCTGGCCGTAGCCGCCGAGGACCTGCCAGCCGCTGGACATCTCGCCGTCGAGCGCGGCGGAGGCGTTGTTCTTCTTGCGGGTGGCCTTGGCCTTCGCGGCCTTCGCCTTGGGCGCGGCCTTGGCCGCCTTCGGCGCCGCCGCGGCGTCGCTGATGCGGTCCTCTTCCTCATCGTTGGTCGCGGTGGCGTCGTCGAGCTTCAGCCGGCGGTCGCCTTGCCAGGCCTGGAGTTCGCTGAGGAAGAAGCCGCCGAGCGGTCCTTCGTAGTTCGTGAGGCCGGGGCCGTCGTTGGGCAGGAGCGGATGCGAAGCGACTTCGAGGCGGATGGCCACGGCGCCCTTGATCGCGCGGTCGAAGGTCAGGTCGTAGACGTCGCTCTTGGTGATGTCGCCGCCGCCGAGGATGAAGCCGTCGGGCTGCACGTCGAGGGTGGGGAGGGTGGTCTTCAGCTTGGACGGACGCAGGATCTCCCACTTGGAGGCGCGGGGGCTCTCGGTGTTCAGCCATGCGCCGAAGCGTTGTTCGACGGCCGCGGCCCCGCCCGGGAACTTTCCTTCCAAGGCTTCCTCCGCGGCCCGGATGCGCTTGGCGTGGTCGGCCTTCCTGGCTTCGAGGTCGGGCGTCGGGATGTGGTAGGTCGGTTCGTCGGCGTTGTTGAGCAGGGCCATCACCGAGAAGTAGTCCGTGTGGAGCACGGGGTCGTATTTGTGCGTATGGCACTGGGCGCAGTTCAGCGTCAGGCCCATCCAGGCCGCTCCCGTGGCGCCGACACGGTCGACCATGGCGTAGTAGCGATACTCGTTGGGGTCGGCTCCTCCTTCTTCGTTGAGCATCGTGTTGCGGTGGAAGCCCGTGGCGACGAGGTCGTCGGGCGTGGCGCCGGGAATGAGGTCGCCGGCGAGCTGCCTGATGCTGAACTGATCGTAAGGCATGTCCGCGTTGAGGGCCTTCACGACCCAGTCGCGATAGGGCCAGATCGTGCGCGGACGGTCCTTCTCGAAGCCGTTGGTGTCGGCGTAGCGGGCGAGGTCGAGCCAGCGGCGGGCCCAGCGCTCGCCGTAGCGCGGCGAGGCGAGCAGGCGGTCGACGAGCTTCCCGTAGGCGTCGGGAGACTTGTCCGCGACGAAGGCGTCGGCCTCTTCCGGAGTCGGCGGGACGCCGGTGAGATCAAGCGTCACGCGGCGGACGAGAGCGTAGCGGTCGGCTTCGGGCGAGGGTTTGAGGCCGGCCTGTTCGAGACGGGCTTGCACGAACGCGTCGATCGGGTGCATGCCCGGCTTGGGCAGGGGCGCCTGCTGCGGAGCCGAGAAGGCCCAGTGCGGCTGGTAGACGCCGCCTTCGGCGACCCAGGCGCGCAGGATCGCCTTGTCCTTGGCCGAGAGGGGTTTCTTGGTCTCGGGCGGCGGCATCACGTCATCCGGGTCATCGGAGAAGATGCGGTGGATGACCTCGCTCTTGTCCGGCTGCCCGGGGACGATCGCGATCTCACCGGACTTGCCTTTGCCGTGGGCGGATTCCGGCAGGTCGAGGCGGAGCTTCCCTTTGCGCGAATGTTCGTCCATCCCGTGGCACGCGAAGCAGTGCTGGGCGAGGATCGGTCGGACCTCGCGGTTGAAGTCGACGGCCGTGGCTTGGGCGAAGAAGCCGGCAAGCAGGAGGGTGAGGGAAAGGCGCGGCATGGGGTGAAGTCC
>JBEDDU010000280.1:0-3174 GCA_041176065.1 Verrucomicrobiota bacterium
GCGAGGAGCCGCGGTCGAACCATCCGTCGCGGTTCAAGGCTTTGGCCACGCCGAGCGGGATCGAGATGCCGTAGGCGAGGAGCAGCGACCAGGCGCCGAACCAGGCCGAGATCGGCAGGCGGGCTTTGATCTCATCCCAGACCGGACGGTCGCTCGTCGTCGAATCACCTAGCTCACCTTGCAGCAGGCCGGCGTAGGCGCGTCGGTAGACGAGCACGCGGGTAGCCTTGTCGGGATCATCCGGCAGCGGTGCCGCTTCGGCACGCCAGTCGGGGCGGATTTTCTTGGCGTCGGCGGGAGCGACGACGAAGCCATCCTTGTCGGCGCGCACGAGGAGTTTCAGCGTCGCGCCTTCAACTTGGTCATCGGCGACGTCCGCTTCCGCCTTGCCGTCCTTGTCGAGACGGACGGTCACCCAGTCCGCGGGTCCGGGCAGGGCGCCGAGCCAGATGGCGTAGGCTTGGAGCAGAGGGCGGTCGAAGCCGTAGCGACGTCGCAGATTATCCATTTCCTCAGGCGAGGCCGGACCGCTCGGACGGGCCGCGGAGGTCTGCTTGCGGTTCTCGGCCTGCTGGCGCTCGGCCATGGCCTGTTCGATCGGGCCACCGGGGACGAAGCGGGTGAAACAGAACGCGACGAAGGTGATGCCCACGAAAGTCAGTGGGACTAGCAGCAACCGTCTGAGGACGTAGTCGCGCATCGCGGGTCCCCATAGGGCATGCAGGGCGGGGAAGGGGTCAACCCGAAAGGACTCGGCTTGCACCCGTCCGTCCGCTCGGCAATTTGGGCATGTGCCTCTGCTTTACTCGCTCGCGTGGTTCCTGCTGATGATCGTCCTGGCGGTCGCCGCGGTCGGATGCCTGCTCTTCGTGGTCTTCCTGCTGGCCTTCGCCTGGCGGGCGCCCCGCCGCCATCGCTCGATGTCGTTGGGCTACTGCGCCGTCCAGACCGGTTGCTGGCTGTTCGTGAAGTGTTTCTATCGGGTCCGGCTCAAAGGACTCGAGAACCTGCCGGACCAAGGCGGCGTCCTGCTCATCGCCAACCACGTGGCTTACGTCGACGTCATGATCGTCGGGGTGCTTTCGCCGCGTCCGGTCCGCTTCCTTTCCTGGGAAGGTTTCGAGCGTCAGCGGATCATGCGTTTCCTGACCCGCACGATGGGCACGATCCCCGTCGCCGAAGCCAAGGCCAAGGACGCCATCCAGAAGTCGGCCGACGCCCTCAAGGCCGGGGAGGTCGTGTGCATTTTCCCTGAGGGCAGCCTCACCCGCAACGGCGGCATCCTGCCTTTGCGCAAAGGCTATGAACTGATCGCCCGTCGGGCCGAATGCCCGATCCTGCCCTTGGCCATCGACGGCATGTGGGGTTCGTTGTTCAGCTTCAGCGGCGGCAAGTTCTTCTGGAAGATGCCGAAGCATTTCCCGCGTCCGGTCAGCGTGGTCGTCGGTCAGGCTTATCCGGCGTCAGAGCACGCCAGGACCCGCCTGCGACTCCTCGAACTAGCTTCGGAAGCTTTCGCGATGCGCGCCTCCTTGGGCGGCCACCTCGGACGCGAGGTCGCCGAGGGTCTGGCGAAGAAGGGCGGGGCGGTCGCCTTGGTCGACCGGACTTCCGCGCGACGCGAGTTCGGCGGCGCCACCTTGCTGGCGCTCTCCTGGGCTTTCGCCGGTGAACTGAAGCGACGCACGAACGCCAAGCGTGTCGCGATCGTGTTGCCCCCGGGCGTCGCGGCGGCGGTCGCCAACCTCGGCTGTCTCCTCGCGGACAAGGTCCCGGTGAACCTCAATTTCTCGCTCGGACGTGACCAGGCGCTTTCCTGCCTGCAGCGCGCCGAAGTCGAACTCGTCGTGACCGCGGGCGCTTTCCGCAGCAAGCTCGCGGAGAAGTCGCCCGACTTCCCGTGGGGTGACCGCGTCCTCGACGTCGCCGATTTCCTGACCGCGCACCCGCGGGCCGACCTCGCCTGGCGCATCGCGTTGATCCGGGTCCTGCCGGCCTCGTGGACGTCCGCCTGCCTGGGTCTGCCGAAGCATGGCGGCGAAGCCGAGGCGGCGTTGCTCTTCACCAGCGGCAGTTCCGGCCAGCCCAAGGGCGTGCGCCTCTCGCATCGCAACATCCTGGCCAACCTCCGTCAGATCGAGGACGCGGACATCCTGCCGGACTCCGCCGTGCTGCTCAGCAGCCTGCCGGTCTTCCATAGCTTCGGTTTCACCATCGGCCTATGGTATTGCCTCTCGCGCGCGCCGCGCCTCGTCACCTTGCCTTCGCCGCTCGACGCGGCCGCGGCCGTCAAGGCCATCAAAGAAGAGAAGGTCACCGTCGTCGTGGGCACGCCGACGTTCCTGCGCCCTTACCTCCGTCGCGGCACCGCGGCCGATTTCGCTTCGCTCGAATGGGCCGTCGTGGGCGCCGAGAAATGCCCCGCCGACCTCGTCGATGCTTTCGCCTCGCAGCTCGTGACCCCGATGCTCGAGGGCTACGGCATCACTGAGACCAGCCCCGTGCTCTCCGTCAACGTCCCCGATCGCGCCGATCCCGAGGCCCCCGGCGGCGTCTGGGTCGGCAACGTGCGCGGCTCCGTCGGCCGTCCCGTGGTCGGCATCGCGGTGCGTTTCCTCGACCCGACCACCGGCGACGTGCTGCTGAGCGGGCAGGTGGGCCTCCTTGAGATCCGTGGCGCCAACGTCTTCATGGGTTACCTCGACGCCGAGCAGACCGCCAAGGCGATGACGCCCGATGGTTGGTATCGCACCGGTGACCTCGCCCGTCTCGACGACGACGGCTTCCTGCATCTGGCCGGCCGCCTTTCCCGTTTCTCCAAGATCGGCGGCGAGATGGTCCCGCATGGCACGGTCGAGGAAGCCTTGCGCAAGGTCATGGGCCTCACGGATGCCGTCGAGCTCAAGGTCGCGGTCGCGAGCACCGCGGATCCGCTCAAGGGCGAACAGCTCGTCGTGCTGCACACCGAGGACGTGGACGTCGAAGCGATCCGCGCGGCCTTGGCCGCCGAGGGCCTGGCCAATCTATGGATTCCCAAGATGTTCAAGAAGGTGCCGGGCATCCCGATTTTAGGCACGGGTAAGCTGGATTTGCACAAGTTGCGGGAGCTGGCACAGGGCTGACACGCTTTTGGCTCGCTTGTGGCTTAGGGTCGATTGTCCTAACCGACGATCA
>JBEDDU010000281.1:0-2731 GCA_041176065.1 Verrucomicrobiota bacterium
ATCCGGCCTCGGACGACTGGTCGCAGTTCGTCGGCGGACGCGTGGGCGCGGAGTCCCTCAAGGTCCTGCTGGGCATGTCGCAGACGCGCACCGCCGACGTGCCTTTGGCGGCCGATCAGAAGGTCTGGGAGTCGGCCGTCGCATCCCGGCACCCGAGCGTGTCGCCGAGGCACGCGAACGCATCAAGGGACCCGTGACCCATAAGGATTGGGTCTGGGCCAAGGAGACCCTGCTGCTCGACGCGTTGATCGCCAAGAAGAAGGACGTCGAGGTGGAGGTCCAAGCCATCCAGGTCGGTCCGGTGGTGTGCCTTTCCAATCCCGCGGAGTATTTCGTCTCCTATGGACTCCAGCTCAAGAAGCGCAGCGGATTCCCGATGACCTTCCCGGTCGAACTCGCCAACGGCTGTGTGGGTTACGTGCCGGATGAGGAGGCCTTCGGCCCGCATGGCGGCGGTTACGAGACGCGCCTGACGAGCTACAGCAACTTGGAGATCACCGCGGGCACGCAGTTCATGAACGTCGGCCTCGAGCTCGCCGCCAAGATGAAGCCCGCCAAGCTACCCGAACGTCCGAACGCCCCGGCCGGCAAGCCTTGGGCTTATGGCGACCAGCCTCCGCAGCTGAAATGATGCGTCACGCCGCCATCCTCTTCGCATCTGCTTTGGCGGCGGCTCCGCTGCCGAGTCCGCTTTCGCCGGCGGACGCCGTAAAGGCTTTTGAAGCCGCTCCCGGCTTACGCGTCGAGCTGGTCGCCGCCGAGCCCTTGGTGGCCTCGCCGTGCGCCATCGCCTTCGACAAGAACGGACGCCTCTTCGTCGCCGAGAACCGCGGTTACCCGATCGGGCCCAAGGAAGGGGAGAAACCTGCGGGGGTCGTCGCCTTGCTCGAGGATACCGACAAGGACGGTCGGATGGACAAGCGGACCGTCTTCGCCGATGGCCTCACGTTCCCCAACGGCGTGCTCCCTTGGGGCGGCGGCCTGATCGTCACCTGCGCCCCGGATGTGCTTTATCTCAAAGACAACGACGGCGACGGCGTGGCCGACGAACGTCGCGTGCTGCTGACCGGCTTCGCCACGACCGGCAGCACGCAGCTGCGCGTCAACGCCCCGACGATCGGCCCTGACGGCTGGATCTATCTCGCCGCCGGCCTGAGCGGCGGCACGGTCACCTGTCCGGAGCACCCGGAGCGCCCGCCGCTCAAGATGACCTCCGACGTCCGTTTCCATCCGAAGACCCTGCAGGTCGAGCTCGTGGACGGAAAGTCGCAGTATGGCATGAGCTTCGACCTGGCGGGCAACCGCTTCATCTGCATGAACCGCGTACCGGTGCAGCATGTCGTGCTGAAGTCCGAATGGCTGAAGCGTAACCCGCGGCTGGCCTTCAGCGAGACCGTCCAGGACTGCAACGAGCGTGACGCCTTCAACGGCATCAACGGAGGCCATGACGGCGTGCGGCTGTTTCCGGTCAGTTCCAACATCACCACCGCCGACGGTCATGCCGGTTCGTTCAGCGCCGCCTGTGGCATCAAGGTCTGGCAAGGGAAGTCGCTGCTGACTCCCGAATGCCTGAACGTCGTGCTCTCCTGCGATCCGACGGGCAACCTCGTGCATGCCGATCGGCTCATTCGCCAAGGCGCTACTTTCGCCGCGAAGCCTGTTTATCAAGGCCGCGAGTTGCTGGCCTCGCGGGACGACTGGTTCCGCCCGGTCTTCCTGGCCAAGGGGCCGGAGGGCGCGCTTTACGTAGCCGACATGTACCGCAAGGTCATCGAGCATCCTGACTACCTGCCGGAAGAGGTGCGTAAGCACACCGATTTCGAGACCGGCAAGAACCTCGGACGCATCTGGCGCGTACGTGCGGCGGCGCCCCCGGAGCCGCTCGCCGTGGCGGAGGCCCTCAGTGGAATGTTGCCCGACCTGACGATGATGAAGATCGTGGTCGACGGCGGTAATCCCGCGGAAGCGGCGACGGAACGACTCGCCGCGGCCGCGCTATCCCATTCGGAAGACAAGTGGTTGCGCAATGCCGTGTTGAGCGGGGTCGGCGGAAGGGAGCCGGCTTTCCTGAAGGCCTTGCTCCAGCGGCTTCCGGCCGAGACCAAGGTCGGGCCCGGTCTGGCCGCCGTCTTCGGCTATCTGGGCGGCACCTGCGCCGGTCCGACCGACCTGCAGGTCGCCGCCGGAGCGCCCGAGGCGGTGCGGTTGGCCCTGCTGACCGGTTATCTCGGAGGCTCCGCACGCAAGGCGGCCGGTCTGCCGGTTTCGTTCCGTGCTTTGCTCGACGCCTCGCCGAAGGTCGCGATGGACGAGGCTAAGACGTCCGAGGACAGGGTGGTCGCCGTCAAGCTCATGGCCTGCCTGCCTTGGGAGCAATCCGGCGAAACTTTGCTGTGGCTTGCCTTGGACGAGGCTAAACCCGATCTCGCCGCCGCCGCGCTCAAGTCCGTCGTCTCTCATCCTAGGTCGGAAGTCTCGGCCGGCCTGCTCGACGGTTGGTCGCGTTATACGCCTGCCCGCCGTGATGCCGTGCTGGGCGCGTTGCTCGGCGTGCCGTTTCATCTTAAGGCCGTGCTCGCCGCGGTCGAAACCAAGCAGATTCCTGCGAGCGTCTTCACCGGGGTACGTCGCCGTCAGGTGCTCGCCTCCAAGGATCCTGCCGTCAAAGCCCTGGCTGAGAAACTGCTGACCGTCTCGGCCCGACCGGAGGCCTTGGCCGAGGCTGCCAAGG
>JBEDDU010000282.1:0-7093 GCA_041176065.1 Verrucomicrobiota bacterium
GCCTCAACATTTTTTACCAAAACCAGAAACCCCATGCGCAAGCTGTCCACCCTCCTGCTGGCCCTGCTCGGATTCGCCTCCGGCCAGGCCCAGAACCTCACCCTCGAAAAGGGTGACAACATCGCCTTCGTCGGCAGCGGCTTCGCCGACCGGCAGCAGCACCACGGCCACTTCGAGACGCTGATCCATCAGGCGTTCCCGAACCACAACCTCGTGGTCCGCAACCTCGGCTTCTCCGGCGACGAAGTCGGCGTGAAGCCCCACCGCTCCGACGAAGTGGCCGGCCTCGACTACTTCCTGAACATGAAGCCCGGCGCCCTGACCACCAAGGTCGGCAAGACCGAGGTCACCTACCACGCCGGCGCGCACTTCCACGCCAACGTGATCTTCGCCTACTGGGGCTTCAACGAATCCTTCGCCGGCCCCGCCGGCCTCGACACCTTCAAGGCCAACCTCAGCGGCTGGCTCAAGTCGACCCTCGCCGCCGACTACGGCAAGGGCAGGGTCCGCGTCGTCCTGTTCTCCCCGATCGCGCATGAGGACCTGAAGTCCGCCGACTACGACGCCAAGCTCGCCGCCGACAACAACAAGAACCTCGCGCTCTACACGTCCGCGATGGCCGAAGTCGCCAAGGCCAACGGCGTGCAGTTCGTCGACCTCTTCGCCGCCTCCCAGAAGCTCTACGCCGCCGCCAAGTCCCCGCTCACCCACAACGGCATCCACGTCAACGCCTCCGGCGACGCCGCCTTCGCTCCCGTCCAGTTCCAGGCCGTCTTCGGCAAGGCCGCCGGCGCCGTGAACGAGAAGGTCCGCGCCGAGGTCAACGAGAAGAGCGCGCAGTGGCACCACCGCTACCGCACCGTCGACCAGTTCAACATCTTCGGCCAGCGTTCCCGCATCAAATACGAAGGCATCGACAACGCCACCGTGCTCGGCGCCGAGCTCGCCAACCGCGACCTCAAGACCGCCAACCACGACAAGGGCATCTGGGCCGCCGCCCAGGGCAAGCCTTACGAAGTGAAGCATGACAACCTCAAGGCCGAGATCCCCGTCCCCCCGAACCGCAAGGAGCCCGTCCCCTACCTCAGCGGCGAAGAGCAGCTCAAGCACCTCTCCACGCCCGAAGGCGTGAAGGTCGAGTTCGTCGCCGACGAGACCACGATCCCCGAGCTCATCAACCCGGTGCAGATGAACTTCGACACCAAGGGCCGCCTCTGGATCGCCTGCTGGCCGACCTACCCCGAGACCTCCCCGACGACCAAGGTCTTCGACAAGCTCATCGTCCTGGACCTCGACCCGAAGACCGGCAAGGTCCTCAAGTCCACGACCTTCCTCGACGGCCTGAACTGCCCCACCGGCTTCCAGTTCTACAAGGACGGCGTCATCCTCATCCAGTCCCCTGACATCTGGTACGTCCGCGACACCGACGGCGACGGCAAGGCCGACTGGAAGGAACGCCTGCTCACCGGCATGGACGCCGCAGACTCGCACCACGAGACGAACTCCATCTGCTACGAACCGGGAGGCGCCATCTACCTCTCCGACGGCGTGTTCCACCGCACCCAGGTCGAGACGTTCAACGGCGTGCTGCGTAACACCAACGGCGCCATCTACCGCTTCGAACCCCAGACCAACAAGCTGACCCGCCACGTGCCCTACGGCTTCGCCAACCCGCACGGCCGCGTCTTCGACTACTGGGGCAACGACATCATCACCGACGCCACCGGCAACGCCAACTACTTCGGCCCGGGCTTCTCGAGCCACCTCGACACCGGCGCCCACTCCGGCTACAAGCAGTTCTGGAACCGTCCGTCGCGTCCGTGCCCGGGCACCGAGATCCTCAGCAGCCGTCACTTCCCCGACGACTGGCAGGGCGTGTTCCTGAACACCAACGTGATCACCGTGCAGGGCATCTTCCGCGCGAAGATCACCGAGGACGGCGCCGGCATCAAAGGCGAGACCATCCTCCCGAATCTGCTCGAGACCGACAAGGAGAAGGCCGGCAACTTCCGCCCCTCCGGCGTCGCCGTCGCCCCCGATGGCTCGCTCTACGTCATGGACTGGTCGCAGATGCTCATCGGCCACCTGCAGCACCACCTGCGTGACCCGAACCGCGACCACCAGCACGGCCGCCTCTACCGCCTCACCTACCCGAGCCGCCCGCTGCTCACGCCGAAGAAGATCGACGGCGAGTCCGTGGAGAACCTCCTCGCGCTCCTCACCGAGCACGAGGACAACGTCCGCCGCCGCGCCAAGATCGAGCTGCACAAGCACGACACGGCCAAGGTGATCGCCGCGACGCAGAAGTGGGCCAAGCAGTTCGACCCGAACAAGGTCGAGGACGCCCACCACCTGCTGGAAGCCCTCTGGGTCCACCAGTGGCACAACGTCGTGAACACCGAGCTCCTCGGCCTCCTCCTGAAGTCGCCGGAGCCCCGCGCCCGCGCCCAGGCCGTCCGCGTCGCCATCTACCAGCGCGACCGCCTGCCGAACGCGCTCGCGATCATGGAAGCCGCCGTCAAGGACGCCCACCCGCGCGTCCAGCTCGAGGGCGTCCGCGGCCTCAGCTTCTTCCGCGGCAAGGACACCGAGCGCGCCATCGCCGCCGCTGCCACCCTCAAGGGCGCCAAGGACTACTACATCGCCTACTGCCTGCGTCAGACGATGAAGCAGCTGGAGTCCCTCCCCGAGGGCAAGGGCAAGGTGAACCTCCGCGAATACGCCGACCAGAAAGAAGCTTCCTACGGTCCGACCGACAAGAAGCTCTCCAAGGAAGACAAGCGCCTCTACGACAAGGGCAAGGAAGTCTACTTCCGCGAAGCCCACTGCTCGACCTGCCACCAGGCCGACGGCCGCGGCGCCGAGATGCCCAAGGAACCCGGCAAGCCCGCCCGCGGCGCTTACCCGCCCCTCGGTCGCACGCCCGGCTATCCGTCCAACGGCTGGCTCGAAGGCGACCCTGACCGCGTCATCAAGATCGTCCTCAACGGCCTCTACGGACCGCAGATGATCGACGGCAAGACCTACGGCGACCCCGCCTCCGGCCAGCCCGTCATGACCGGCCTCGGCCAGCTCCTCAACGACGAGGAAGTCGCCGCGGTGATCACCTACGTCCGCCAGTCCTTCGGCAACAACTACCCGGCCGTCAAGCCGGCCCAGGTGAAGAAGGTCCGCGAGTCGATCAAGGGCAAGAACAACGGCCTCTACACCGTCGAGGAAGTCCTCAAGGAACACCCGCTCGGCGCGCCCGCCAAGGCCGAGCCGGCGAAGAAAAAGAAGTAAGCCGTTCCGTCAGGCTTACCCACGAGGGCGTGCCAATCGGCACGCCCTTTTTGTTGGGTGCTGTGAACAATTACCGCCCGCCCGACGCTCGGTCCGCTTGCGTCCCGCCCGACTTCCCCGAGATTGAAGGCCATGAGACCAGCCCTCTGGAAGGCCGTCGCCGAGAACCTCAAGGCGCATGACGCAGCCTACCGCCTGACCGCCCGCGATGACTTCAACGCGCGGGTGACCCTCAAGGGATCCACCGCCCTCGTCCGGGCATTCTACCAGCCGCGCGAAGGCGACGTCCCCGGCGAGGCCACCGTGCACCTGACCCTCGACGGCCAGTCCCAGCTCGGCGCGATCGCCGCGTTCCTCTCCGACCAGAAACGCTACGCGAAGAAGCTGCCCTCGACGCTGCACTTCTCGCAGGAACTCTCGGCCCGCAAGCCCGAGGGCCTCGGCGAAGCCCGCCTGACCTTCAAGGCCAACGTCGTCTCCTGGCACGACAGCAAGCTCATCGAACGCCTCGGCGTCTTCTACGCGGACAGCTTCCACGCCCTCTTCCAACTGCACGCCGAGCTGACGGAAGCGGGGGAGTGACGCGAGGGGAGATGGCGGATGACAGAGTGGACCACGGAGGTCTGAATGGAGGACTGCGTTGAGGACTGAATTGAGGGCTGAATGGAGTAATCCCGCCAGCCCACCTGGGGCGGCCATCCGAGAGAGAGGCAGCATATTCAAGGGGAACCGGAGACCGGATCATTGGCCGGGGTCTTTAATAATGGCCGAAGCAAACTTTCCGGTTTCCGGTCTCCCTCTGAGTGGCGTGAATTTTCCAACCGCCTAGCCCTAGCCCTGTCTCTGGCCCTGAACTAAGGCGATCCCTGCGGCATCGCCTTAGTTCTTCCCTTTTCCCCTTTCTGGGGCTTAAAAAGACCCCTTCCACCGCCCCCTTTACCGTCCCATGACCTCCGCCCAAGTCCGCCAATCCTTCCTCGATTTCTTCAAATCGAAGCAGCACTCGATCGTCCCGTCGTCGAGCCTGATGCCGGACTCCCCCAACCTCCTCTTCACCAACGCCGGGATGAACCAGTTCGTCCCGATCTTCCTCGGCCAGACGAAGTGTCCGTACGCCCCGGGCCGCGCCGCCGACACCCAGAAGTGCATCCGCGCCGGCGGCAAGCACAACGACCTCGAAGACGTCGGCCTCGACACCTACCACCACACGTTCTTCGAGATGCTGGGCAACTGGTCCTTCGGCGACTACTTCAAGCGCGAGGCCATCGACTTCGCCTGGGAGCTCATCACCGAAGTCTGGAAGTTCCCGAAGCACCGCCTCTACGCCACCGTCTACAAGCCGGACAAGTCCAAGGGCGACCCCTCCGAGTTCGACCAGGAAGCGTGGGACGTCTGGGCCGAGAAATTCCGCGCCGCCGGCCTCGACCCGGCCATCCACATCGTCAACGGCAACAAGAAGGACAACTTCTGGATGATGGGCGAGACCGGTCCCTGCGGTCCTTGCACCGAACTCCACGTCGACCTCACCCCCGAAGGCGACACGAAGGGCACGCTCGTCAACGGCAGCGACGCCCGCTGCATGGAGATCTGGAACCTGGTCTTCATCCAGTTCAACGCCAACCCTGACGGCACCTTCAGCCCGCTCCCGGCCCGCCACGTCGACACGGGCATGGGCTTCGAACGCGTCAGCGGCATCATGCAGTGCACGAAGAACTTCAAGGACTTCTCCGGCGTGATCTCCAACTACGAGAGCGACGTGTTCACGCCGCTCTTCCGCCGCCTCGAGGAACTCTCCGGCAAGAAATACGGCTCCACCCTGCCCGCCGCCGGCTCGATCGGCGACACCCAGCAGGAGAAGGACGACGTGGCCTTCCGCGTCATCGCCGACCACATCCGCACCCTCTCGTTCGCGATCGCCGACGGCATCCAGCCCGGCAACTCCGACCGCAACTACGTCCTCCGCCGCATCCTGCGCCGCGCCGTCCGCTACGGCCGCACGCTCGGCCTGAAGAACGGTTTCTTCCACCAGCTCGTGGGCGTGCTCGCCGACACGATGGGCGACGTCTTCCCGGAGATCCGCTCCCGCCGCGCCGTCGTGGCCGACGTGATCCGCATCGAGGAGGAATCCTTCAACCGCACCCTCGACAAGGGCATCGCCCTCTTCGAAGACGAAGCCGGCAAGCTCAAGGCCGGCGGCGTCATCTCCGGCGCCGTCGCCTTCCGCCTCTACGACGAGCAGGGCTTCCCGCTCGACCTCACCCAGCTCATGGCCCGCGAACGCGGCCTGACCGTCGACGGCGCCGGCTTCGAGAAGCTGATGGAAGAGCAGCGCAACCGCGCCCGCGCCGCGCAGAAGAAGGAGGTCATCACCCTCTCCGACATCGGCTCCGACCACCCGACGGCCTTCGTCGGCTACGACGCCCTCGCCACGCAGGCCAAGGTCGCCCAGGTCGCCAAGATCAAGGACCGCGCCGCCGTCATCCTCGACAAGTCCCCCTGCTACGCCGAGATGGGCGGCCAGGTCGGCGACTCCGCGCTCATCACCCTCGGCGGCCGCCAGGGGCGCGTCACCGACACCCAGAAGTCCGGCCAGACCTGGCTCCACTTCCTCGACGGCGAAGACGCCCCGGAAGCCGGCGCGACGGTCGAGATCGCCGTCGACCAGGCCCGCCGCGACGCCATCCAGCGCCACCACACGGTGACGCACATCCTGCACTGGGCGCTCCATGAGGTCGTCTCCAAGGAAGCCTCCCAGAAGGGCTCCGCGGTCGACCCGACGAAGCTGACCTTCGACTTCAACGGCCAGGCGCTCACGCCCGGCCAGCTGGCCGACATCGAGAAGCTCGTCAACGAGCGCATCCTCGCCAACGACGCCGTGACGTGGAGCGAAGTGCCCTACGCCTCCGTCAAGGGCCGCCCGGACATCATGCAGTTCTTCGGCGACAAATACGGCGACTCCGTGCGCGTCGTGCAGGTCGGCGGCAAGGCCGCCTCGCTCGACGGCTGGTCGATGGAACTCTGCGCGGGCACGCACGTCCGCCACACCGGCGAGATCGGCCTCTTCCGCATCGTCGGCGAGAACGCCATCGCCGCGGGCGTCCGCCGCATCGAAGCCGTCGCCGGCCTCGCCTCCTTCGAACGCGCCAAGGCCGAAGCCGAGCTGCTGAAGTCGCTCGCCGCTTCGACCAACACGCCGGTCGCCGACCTCGCCAAGCGCCTCGAGCAGATCATGGAGCAGTCCGCCGCGCTCGAGAAGAAGCTCAAGGTCTACCGCGACAAGGAATCCTCGCAGCTCGCCGACGCCCTCGCCGCCAAGGCGAGCGACCGCGCGGGCCTCAGGTATGTCGTCTCCCAGGTCAGCGCCGAGACGCCCAACGATCTCCGCGACCTCGGCGCCAAGGTGGCCGGCAAGGTCGGTCCGGCGGCCGTCGTCGTCCTCGCCGCCGTCTTCGGCGACAAGGTCTCCCTCGTGGCCAACTGCGGTCCGGACGCCGTGAAGGCGGGCAAGGCCGCCGGCAAGATCGTCACCGACGCCTGCGGCAAGCTAGGCGGCAAGGGCGGCGGCAAGCCCGACGCCGCGATGGGCGGCGGCACCGATGTCTCCAAGGTCGCCGAGGCTTTGGCGAGCGTCGCCTAAGAGACATTAGGGCTAGGGCTAGAGTCAGAGCTAGGGCCAGGTAACACTGGCCCTAGATAGGTATTGGCGGTTAGCGGTTTGCGGCTGGGTATACCTGCAAGCAAGGGGAGACCGGAAACCGGATGATTAGCTGGGGGCCTGTTTTCAGGTCTCGGGTCTCGGCCATCAGGAGCC
>JBEDDU010000283.1:0-3321 GCA_041176065.1 Verrucomicrobiota bacterium
AATCAGTCTTCGGCGTGGGGATCGTGCGCACGAGCGAAGAGTTCGGCAGCCAGGGCGACCTGCCCGTCCACCCTGAGCTGCTCGACTGGCTCGCGAGCGAGTTCGTGGCCAGCGGCTGGGACACCAAGAAAATGCTTTCGCTCCTGCTGAACAGCCGCGCCTATCGCCAGAGTTCGGCCAGCGACGCGAAGCGCAACGAACGCGATCCTGACAACCGTTTCGTCGCCCGCGGTCCGCGCTTCCGCCCCTCCGGTGAGATGCTCCGCGACCAGGCGCTCGCGGTCAGCGGACTCCTCAGCGCCAAGATGTACGGCGCGCCGGTCCGGCCGATGCGCCCGAACATGGGCCTGAGCATCGCCTTCGGCGGCTCGGGCGACTGGATGACCAGCACCGGCGAAGACCGCCACCGCCGCAGCCTTTACACCGAGACGCGCCGCAGCACGCCCTACCCCAGTTTCACGACCTTCGACGCCCCGAACCGCGAGACCTGCGTGATCCGCCGCGACCGCTCCAACACGCCGCTCCAAGCCTTCGTGACGCTCAACGACCCGGTCTTCGTCGAAACCAGCCAGGCCCTCGCCCGTCGTCTTCTCAGGGAAGGCGGCGCCACCGAGGAATCGCGCCTGAAGCTCGCCTACGCGTTGTGCCTCTCGCGTGAACCCGACGCGGGCGAACTCAAGACGCTCAAAGCGCTGCTTGCGAAGTCCCTCGCCGAGTATCGCGCCGACCTCGGCCTCGCGACCAAGATGGCCACCGAACCCCTCGGACCGGCCGACAAGGGCGCCGACCTCCCTACCCTCGCCGCCTGGACCGCCGTCAGCAGCGTGATCATGAACCTCGACGAGTTCTTCATGCGCCGCTGAGCCAAGCCAACCTAGCCCTAGCCCCAGCCCTGTTCCTAGCCCTAGCCCTGTCCCTAGCCCTAGCCCTTCTTAAGATGCTCCACCCTCTCCGCGAAGCCCAGCTCAGCCTCCAGACGCGCCGCACGTTCCTCAGCAGCGTCGGCCAGTTCAGCCTCGGCGCCATCGCCCTCCACGCGCTGCAGGCCGACGCCTTCGGCGCTCCTTCCGCCGCCGACAACCCCCTCGCTCCGCGCAAGCCGCACTTCAAGCCCAAGGCCAAGCGCGTCATCTACCTCCACATGTCGGGCGGCCCGCCCAACCTCGACATCTTCGACCACAAGCCGGAGCTCGTGAAACGCAACGCGCAGGACTGCCCCGACTCGTTCCTCAAGGGAAGAACCTTCGCCTTCACCACCGGCGTGCCCAAGCTCATGGGCAGCCCGCGCACGTTCAAGCAATACGGCCAAGGAGGCCTCTGGATGAGCGACGCCGTCCCGAACTTCCACAAGGTCGCCGACGATGTCACGCTGCTGAAGGCGATGCACACGGACCAGTTCAACCACGCCCCCGCCGAACTGCTCCTCTTCACCGGACATAACCGTCAAGGCCGCCCCTCCATGGGCTCCTGGGCGACCTACGGCCTCGGCACGGAGAACCAGGACCTCCCGGGCTTCGTCACGATGATCTCCAACGGCGTGCAGCCCAGCGGCGGCCAGGGTTGCTGGGGCTCCGGCTTCATCCCTTCCGTCTTCCAAGGCGTCCAGTGTCGCAGCAAGGGCGACCCCGTCCTCTTCGCCAACGACCCGCCCGGCATGACCCGCGACCTGCGTCGCGCCACGCTCGACGCGCTCAAGGACCTCAACCAGCGCCAGCAGGACGAACTCGGCCACGCCGAGACGGTCACGCGCATCGCCCAATACGAACTCGCCTTCCGCATGCAGGCCAGCGTGCCCGAGGTCATGGACATCTCCAAGGAGAAGCCCGCCACGCTCGAAGCCTACGGCGCCACGCCCGGCGCGGCCAGCTTCGCCAACAACTGCCTGCTCGCCCGTCGTCTCGTCGAGAAAGGCGTGCGCTTCGTGCACCTCTTCGACTGGGGCTGGGACTTCCACGGGACCAACCCCAAGGAAGACATCCGCGACGGACTCACCGCCAAGATGGCCGCGACCGACAAGCCCGTCGCCGCGCTCATCAACGACCTCAAGGAACGAGGGCTCCTCGAAGACACGCTCATCGTCTGGGGAGGCGAGTTCGGCCGCACGCCCTTCCGCGAAGGCCGCACCTCGAAGGGACAGATCCTCGGCCGCGACCACTACCCGGACTGCTTCACCATCATGATGGCCGGCGGCGGCGTGAAGGGCGGCTTCCAGTTCGGCGAAACGGACGAGATGGGCTTCGGCGGCGTGAAGGACAAGGTCCACGTCCACGACCTGCAGGCCACCATCATGCACCTCCTCGGCTTCGACCACGAACGCCTCACCTACCGCTTCCAAGGCCGTGACTATAGACTCACCGACGTCCATGGCCATGTCGTACGCGATATTCTCGCGTGACGACGCAGGGGGCACGTGGGCACGGTGACACGGGGACATGGGGACACATGAGAGGCCCGGAGGCTACGTTGATCAGACGAAGGCACACCAGCTGACCCGTTGACCAGTGGGCCAGTTGGCAAGGAAGACAAAGCCGTAGTAAAAATGTGGAGGCAATACTTCGGGTAACGGTCTTTTCGATTCTGTCATCGATTCAGTCATCTGCCATCGGCGCAGTCATCGACTCAGCACTCGACGCAGCCCTCCACTCAGTCCTCCACTCGCCCCTCCCTCACCTTCCGTCATTTATAATACTGATGTGAGTGAAGCGACACGGGTCGTAATCCTGCCAGTTTTAGGGCTTTAGGAATTCAATCTGCGACGAAGCATGAAGACATCCCCATGCGTCACTTCCTCGCACTCGCGCTCTGCGCTTCCCTGCTCAACGCAGCCTACGAACCGCTGAACGACAAGAACCGTCCCACCGCGAGCGAGCCCGCGCTCTCCCCGGCCGGCACCGCCGCGGCCATCAAGGTCCCCGCAGGCTTCCGCGTCGAGCTGGTCGTCGGCGAGCCCAAGATCGTCCAGCCCATCGCCTACACCATCGATGACCGCGGCCGCCTCTGGATCGTCGAGTGCACCAATTATCCGGCCAGCCCTGGCGAACCCAAGGACCGTATCGTCGTCCTCGAGGACACCAAAGGCACCGGCACCTTCGACAAGCAGACCGTCTTCTGGGACAAGGCGACCTTCTCCAGCGGCATCGCCGTCGGCTTCGGCGGCGTCTGGCTCGGCTCTCCGCCCAACCTGCTCTTCATCCCGATGAAGGACGGCGACGAGCCCAAGCCGGGCGGCGAACCGCAGGTCATGCTCGACGGCTGGAAGAGCAACGACACCCACGAGACCCTCAACGACTTCATCTGGGGCCCGGATGGCTGGCTCTACGG
>JBEDDU010000284.1:0-3227 GCA_041176065.1 Verrucomicrobiota bacterium
GGTAGTGGCACCACCGGCCTTCCTTGCGCGCTTCGACCAGGCCGCACTTGCGCAGCATCGCCAGATGGCGCGAGACGGTCGGCTGGTCGCGCTTCACGAAGGCTTGGAGGTCGCAGACGCAGACTTCCTCGCCGCCGATGCGGCTCAGCAGCCTGAGGCGCGTCGGATCGGACAGGCCGAGGCAGATCGTTTCGACCTTCGGAGGGTGGGTTGCCTGCTTGACTCCGGGCATGCCGTAATCAATATATACGCTAAAGCATATGCAACTTCTAAAACCCGCTCCGATGACCCTCGGAGAGTTTCGGCAGGCGTTGGCCGCGAGCCCACGGCTCGGCCTGCGTTTCCGCCTGCCGACGGGCGGCCTGACCCCGATCCATCTGCATCTCACGGAAGTCGCCCGCGTCGAGAAGCGTTACATCGACTGCGGCGGCACCATCCGTACCGACGTCTCCGCGCGCCTTCAGCTTTGGGCGGCGGATGACACCGACCATCGCGTCGGCTGCGCCAAGGCGCTGCAGATCCTCGAACGCGGGGCCGCCCTTGTCGGCGCGACCGATGTCCCTCTCGAGGTCGAACACGACTTCCCTTTCCTGACGGTTTTTCCCGTCGTTGGATCCGTCGTCGAAGGCCCCGAACAGATCTTCCTCCTCGCCGGCAAGCAGGCCGATTGCCTCGCGCCTGATGTCTGCATCCCCAAAGCCTGCACGCCCGGCAGCGGTTGTTGCTGAACTTTTCCCGAATCCCATGAGCAAACCCCTCGTCCTCATCCTTTGCACCGGCAATTCCTGCCGGAGCCACCTCGCGGAGGCCATCCTCCGTCGCGCCGTCGGCGGACTCGTCGACGTCGCCAGCGCCGGCTCGAAGCCGGCCGGCTATGTCCACCCCATGGCCATCGAGGTCCTCAAGGAGATCGGCCTGGACGCCTCCGCGCATCGCTCCAAGCACCTTTCCGAATTCCTTAATGTTCCTGTCACCAGCGTCGTGACCGTCTGTGGCAACGCCGACCAGGCCTGCCCGGTCTTCCCTGGCCAGCTGAACCGCTATCACTGGGGCTTCAAGGACCCCGCGCATGCCACCGGCACTCCGGAGGAGATCCGCGAGGAGTTCCGTCGGGTACGTGATGAGATCAGGCTCGTCTTCGAAGCTTATGCCGCGGGCCTGAAGGAAGCCTCCGCCCGCGCCAAGTGAGCATGAAGCGACGGATCGCCGCGGAGTTCTTCGGCACGGCCCTGCTGCTCCTCGCCGTCGCCGGCTCCGGAGTCATGGGCGAATCATTGGCCGGCGGTAACGTGGCCGTCGCCTTGCTTGCCAACAGCATCGCCACCGGCGCCGCGCTCTACGTCATCATCAGCCTCTTCGGGCCGGTGTCGGGCGCGCATCTCAATCCGGTCGTCACCCTCATGTCTTGGGCAGATGGTGCGTTCCAAGCGCGGCAGGTTGCGGCCTACCTGTTAGCACAGTTCACGGGGGCGATCGCCGGCGTCTGGGCGGTCCACGCCATGTTCGGTCAGGCGATCCTGCAGGTATCGTCGAAGCCAAGAAACAGTGCCGGCCTCTGGCTCAGCGAACTCCTCGGAACCATCGTGCTCCTGATGCTTATCCGCGTCGCTTCGTCCCGTCAGGATGCGAAACTCCCTGCTTACGTCGCGCTCACCGTGACCGCCGGATACTGGGCGACCTCATCGACCTTCTTCGTGAATCCTGCGGTGACGCTGGCGCGGGCGCTGACCGATACCTTTGTCGGTATCAGGCCCGCCGATGTCCTGCCGTTCGTCGGCGCGCAGCTGCTGGCCCTCGGAGCGGGGGGGCTCGCCGCACGCTGGTTTCCTCGCTGACCCGGGTGGCACGACCAGCCCATGGCGAAGGCTCGCCTCACTTGACTTCGTTCGCGCTTCTGGAATCGTTGTCTGCCTTGGCCTTGGCCCGTTACATCTTGTTCGTTTGCATCGCCTTGCTTCTCTGGGCGTGTCCCGCCGCGTTCGCCTCCGATGCCTGCGCCTGCGATGATGTCTCCGCCGACTGCGACCACGCGGGCCAACCCTGTTCCATGCCGGGCGATTGCTCCGATTGTGTGCTGTCCTCCGTTCCGGACATTTCGGACATAGGTGCGGAAAGTTTGCCTACCTTGTTGCGTCCCTGTTTGGCCGCCCGCTCCACGCCTCCGGGTGTTCACGTTGTTCGTAGCAAAGAAGCGAAGCCTGCGCCCAAGTGCCGGGAGTTCGGCGTCGATCCGCGACCACCTGCCTTTTGGCGGGGGACGAGCCGTCTCCTGCTCTGAGTTTTCATGTTTGGCGGCCGTCGCCGCCCGTCTTCCTTGCGAGCGCGTCGGCTGCGGGGTTGTCGCTTTTCCATCCGTCGCTAAGGGGGCACCCTGGGCCCATGCCCGCATGCATCCATCTCCATGCAAGCTCTTAGCATCTTACTGTCCATTCTCCCATTGCTCGGCCATGCGGCCGGCGTCGTCCCCTCGGGCCTGATAGCCTCTCGGCCCGTTGATTCCGCGCCTGCGCCGAGAGCCCCTGCATCCATATCCCTGGGGGACGTCCTCTCCCGGGTCGTCGAAGCCAATCCCGAATTGCACGCATCGCGACTTGGGCTCCAGTCGGCCGACGGCCGGGTGGAGCAGGCGGGCTTCGCTCCGAACCCGTCGTTGTCGCTTTCGGTCGAAAATTTCGGGGGTAACGGGCGAGCCCGCGGATCCGACATCATGGAATTCACGATTCAGGCCAGCCAGCTCATCGAGCGGGGCGGCAAGGTCGGTCACCGTGTCGCCTTTGCGGAGCGCGAGCGTGACATCGCCAAGGCGTCGCAAACCCTCCGCCAGTCGGAGATCCTTGCCGCTGCTGCCAACGCCTATGCGAGGGCGATGGCGGAGAGCACCCGGTCCGCCTTGGCGGACGAGCAGCTCAAGCTTGCCCAAGAAACCTTCGCGTCCGCGAACCGCCGCCATCAGGCCGCCGTGGCGGCCCCCTCCGAGGTAGCCCGCACCCATGCCGCGCTTGCCTCCGCCCAAGCCGAATCCCGGCGGGCGCAGGCTGCCGTCAAGTCGGCGCTCTCCGCCATCGCCGCCTGCTGGGGAGGGGCCGCCGCGGACATCGTCGAGCTCATGGGTGAGACCCGCCTGCCGCCGGCCGTGCCTGGGTTAAGCGGATTTGAATCGAAGCTGACGAGCGGGGACAATCCGCGCCTCGGCCTGCTTTCGGCCTTGGCCGCCGGGCAGCGGGCCG
>JBEDDU010000285.1:0-3069 GCA_041176065.1 Verrucomicrobiota bacterium
ATTTTCAGCCACTTATTCACACTTGCCCCCGCAAGCCGGCGACCTTTTCTAACCCATTCCCTGCAGGCACGACCTGCCCCCTACGACCATGCCCAAAAAGAACGCCGCCCAGAAGTCCACCGCCTCCGCCCCCTCGGCCGTCTCGGCCAAGACCGGCGTCAAGATGCGCGGTTGCGACGTCATGGTCCGCTGCCTCGAGAACCTCGGCGTCGACACCATCTTCGCCTACCCCGGCGGCGCCTCCATGGAGCTCCACCAGGGCCTCACCCGCTCCAAGAAGATCCGCACGATCCTGCCGCGCCACGAACAGGGCGGCGCCTTCATGGCGCACGGCTACGCGCGCTCGACCGGCAAGCCCGGCGTGTGCATGGCCACCTCCGGCCCCGGCGCGACGAACCTCGTCACCGCGATCGCCGACGCGCACATGGACAGCATCCCGCTGATCTGCATCACCGGCCAGGTCTACCAGCAGTTCATCGGCCGCGCGGCCTTCCAGGAGACCGACTTCTACGGCATGACCCTGCCGATCGTGAAGCACTCCTTCCTCGTCCTCGATTACAACGAGCTGCCGAGCATCATGTACAAGGCCTTCAAGATCGCCACGAGCGGCCGTCCCGGCCCCGTGGTCATCGACATCCCGAAGGACATCCAGCAGCACGAGTGGGTCCCGGTCTTCCCGAAGAACCCCGACGACGTCTCCATCCCCGGCCTGCCGACGCCGCCTAAGTGCGCCGACGCCGAGCTCGAGAAGGTCCTCCGCCTCATCGAAGGCTCCAAGCAGCCCGCCATCTACATCGGCGGCGGCATCCTTTCCGGCGACGCCCACAAGGAGCTCCGCGCCTTCGCCGAAGCCACCGGCATCCCCGTCGCTTCCACGCTGATGGGCCTGGGCGCCTTCCCCTGCGACCATCCGCAGTCCCTCTACTGGTACGGCATGCACGGCACCGTCGCCGGCAACTGGGCCGTCTGCAAGAGCGACCTCCTCATCACGATGGGCGCCCGCTTCGACGACCGCATCACCGGCGCCGTCGAGAAGTTCGCGCCCGACGCCACGATCGTCCACATCGACATCGACCGCTCCGAGCACCAGAAGAACAAGTTCGCCCACCACCCGATCCATTCGGACATCAAGCACGCGCTCGGCCGCCTCGCCGCGCTCGCCAAGAAGGGCTTCAAGAAGCCCGACCTGAAGAAGTGGTACGAGACCATCAACGGCTGGAAGAAGGAGCACCCGTATCCGTTCAGCTACGAGCGCAAGACGAAGCACATCCTCCCGCAGGAAGCCGTCGAAGTCCTCTACCAGGAGACCAAGGGCAAGGCCATCATCGCCACCGGCGTCGGCCAGCACCAGATGTGGGCCCCGCAGTATTACCACTTCGGCGAACCCCGCCGCTTCATCAGCTCGCTCGGCGCGGGCACGATGGGCTTCGGCCTCCCGGCCGCCATCGGCGCCAAGGTCGCCAACCCGGACAAGCACGTCATCGACATCGACGGCGACGGCTCGTTCCTGATGAACATCCAGGAGCTCGCGTGCATGAAGATCGAGAAGATCAACGCGAAGATCCTCATCCTCAACAACCAGCACCTGGGCATGGTGGTGCAGTGGGAAGACCGCTTCTACGCCGGCACCCGCGGCCACACCATCCTCGGCGACGCCAAGAACATCGGCTCCCCGGACAATCCGGCCGGCCTCTACCCTGACTTCGTCAAGATCGCCAACGGCTTCGGCATCAAGGCCCGCCAGGTGATGAAGCGCGAAGACCTCCGCGAGGCCATGCGCGAGATGCTCGACCACGACGGACCTTACCTCCTCGACGTCGTCGTCCCGTACACCGAGCACGTGCTGCCCTTCATCCCGCAGAAGAAGTCGGCGATGGAGATCCTGACGAAGTAATCCCGCGAGGGATTATTTCGAGTGGGCACGTGGGCAAGGTGACACGTGGACAAGGGGAATAAGTGAACAGGGGCGCGAAAGCGCCCCTGCTGCTTTTGGGCGTAATGCATCGGGTAGGGTCGGGACCGCGTCACGACATAGCTGTATCGAGGTAGGGGCAGCACCGCGTGCTGCCCTATCTGCATTCAATCTCGGGTGGCAGGTGGCGGGCAGATGCAGTTTCGGGTCCCAGGTCTCGGCCATCGGATATCAGGTACGGGTTTCAGGTACAGGTACTGGTCCCGGGCCTGAGACCCGAGGTAGGGCGGGCTCTCCGAGCCCGCCGTTGAACCGAAAGAGATCCGCATCAGCCAAGGCGAACGGACGGCTCGGAGAGCCGTCCCTACCAAGAGACAGAGACCATCAATTCAAAGGGAGACCGGAAACCGGATGATTGGCTGGGGTTATCTGCCCGCAGCTAACATTCCGGTTTCCGGTCTCCCTTTGATTCAACCCCTTGCCCACGTGTCACCTTGCCCACGTGCCCCCTCGTCGCGGCTCTGCCGCGACGCTCAGTGCCCCGCCAGCCAGCGCTCGGCTTCGATCGCGGCGCGGCAACCCATGCCGGCGGCGGTGATGGCCTGACGGTAGACGTGGTCGGCGCAGTCGCCCGCGACGAAGACGCCCGGGACGCGGGTGCTGACGGTGTTGGCTCCGGCGACGAAATAACCGCCTTCGTCGACCTCGAGGGCCGGCGTGAAGGCCTGGGAGTTGGGCACGTGGCCGATGGCCACGAAGACGCACTTCACCGCGAGGTCGCGGTCGGCGCCGGATTTCTCGACGACGCGGAGCGTGTGGACCTTGGCGTCGCCGAGGATCTCCTTCGGGGTGACGTTGAGGACGAGCTCGATCTTGGCGTGGGCCTTGACGCGCTGCACCATGATATCGGAGGCGCGGAAGGTGTCGCGACGATGCACCAGGTAGACCTTGGAGGCGAAGCGAGTGAGGAAGAGGGCTTCTTCGCAGGCGGAGTCGCCGCCGCCGACGACGGCCACGGGGACGTCGCGGTAGAAGGCGCCGTCGCAGGTCGCGCAGGTCGTGACGCCGTTGCCGCCGTAGTAATGCTTCTCGCCGGGGATGCCGAGCAGGCGGGGCGAGGCGCCGGTGGCGATGATGACGGCCTTGGCCTCGTAGGT
>JBEDDU010000286.1:0-3287 GCA_041176065.1 Verrucomicrobiota bacterium
CTCCCGTCGTGCTTTCCCGTCTCGAACAGCTCCGCCTGAAGAACGAAGCCCCCAAGAACTGATCCTCTCCCCATGTCTTTCCGTCGTCTCCCGCTCCTGGCCTTCCTCGCCGCCGGCCTGACCTCCGCTGTCTCCGCCGCGCCCGTCGCCTTCGACGAGGTCCGCGCGATCTTCGAGGGCAAGTGCCTCGAGTGCCACAACCCGGACAAGACCAAGGGCAAGCTGCTCATGACCACCCGCGAGGCCTTCCTCAAGGGCGGCGAGAGCGGCCATGCGCTCATCGGCGTCGCCGCCGACCAGAGCGAACTCGTGAAGCGTCTCGTCCTGCCGAAGGACCACGACGACCTCATGCCCCCGAAGGGCGGACCGCTGCCGGCCGCCGAGATCGACGTCATCCGCCGCTGGGTCGCCGAAGGCGCCGCCTGGCCCGCCGGCGTCGTCCTCGCCGCCAAGGACAAGGCCAAGGAAGAAGCCAAGGCCGAGCTCGCCCGGAAGCTGACCACCCTCGAGAAGCTCGAGATCTTCCCCGAGTCCGTCACCCTCGAGACCAAGCGCGACTTCCACCGCATCGTCGTCTTCGCCACCTTCAAGGACGCCACCACCCGCGACGTGACCGCCTACGCCGACCTCAAGGTCGCCGACGACAGGGTCGCGGCCTTCGACGGCTATTCCGTCCACGCCGTCGCCGACGCCGGCAAGACCGAGGTCGTCGCCTCCCTCGGCGGCCGCACCGCACGTATCCCCGTCGCCGTCAAGGAAGGCCACAAGGACCGCGCCGTGTCGTTCCGTCAGGACGTCATGCCGGTCTTCCTCCGCGCGAACTGCAACAGCGGCGGCTGCCACGGCGCCGCCCGCGGCAAGGACGGCTTCCGTCTCTCCCTCTTCGGCATGGACCCCGACGGCGACTACGTGCGCCTGACCCGCGAGCTCATCGGCCGCCGCATCAACCTCGCCATCCCCGAGGAGAGCACGCTGGTCGAGAAGGCCATCGGCGCCGTCCCGCACTCCGGCAACAAGCTCTACGACGCCGACTCCGAGTACAACAAGACCATCCTCGAGTGGATCGCCAACGGCGCCAAGGACGACGCCCCGGGCATCGCCAAGGTCACCGGCATCGAGGTCTTCCCGAAGCAGGTCGTGCTCGAAGGCAAGGACGCCACCCAGCAGATCACCGTCCGCGCCACCTATTCCGACGGCACCGACCGCGACGTGACCAAGCTCGCGCTGTTCATGTCGAACAACGATCCCGTCGCCAAGGTCGACAAGGACGGCGTCGTCCGTTCCGGCGACCGCGGCGCGGCCTTCATGCTCGCGCGCTTCGACGTCTTCAGCGTCACCGCCCAGGCCATCGTCATCCCCAAGGGGCTCGTGTACGAGCGTCCGAAGGTCGCCGAGGTCAACTACATCGACAAGGCCGTCAACGAGCGCCTGCACCGTCTGCGCATCGTGCCCTCCGAGACCTGCACCGACGAGGAGTTCGTCCGCCGCGTCTACATCGACGTCATCGGCCTCTACCCGAAGCCGGCCGAGCTGACCGCGTTCCTCGAGGACAAGCGCCCCGACAAGCGCAAGCAGCTCGTCGAGGCCCTCCTGCAGCGCAAGGAGTTCACCGAGCTCTGGGTGATGAAGTGGGCCGAGCTCCTCCAGATCCGCTCCGGCATCAACGCCGGCAACAACGCGCCGCCCTTCTACAAGAACGCGCTCCTCTACTACAACTGGCTCGCCGACGAGATCGGCAAGAACCGCCCGATCAACCAGATCGTGGTGGACCTGCTCTCCGCCAACGGCGGCACGGTGTCCGTCCCCGCGGTGAACTATTACCAGAGCGAGCTCGACCGCCTGAAGCTGTCGGAGAACGTCGCCCAGGTCTTCATGGGCATGCGCCTCCAGTGCGCCCAGTGCCATAACCATCCGTTCGACCGCTGGACGATGAACGACTACTATGGTTTCAATGCCTTCTTCGCCCAGATCGGCCGCAAGAACACCGACGACCCCCAGGAGGTCATCGTCTTCAACAGCAAGGGCGGCGAGTCGCAGCACTTCCTGACCAAGAAGAACGTGAAGCCGAAGTTCCTCGGCGGCGAGGAGCCCGACATCAAGCCCGGCGAGGACCGCCGCCGCGTGATGGCCGAATGGATGGCCTCCCCGCGCAATCCGTACTTCGCCCGCAACATCGCCAACATCGTCTGGGCCCACTTCCTCGGCGTCGGCATCGTCGACCCGGTCGACGACGTCCGCGTCTCGAACCCGCCGTCCAACCCCGAGCTGCTCGACGAGCTCGCCGCCAAGCTGACGGAGTACGACTACGACGTCCGCCGCCTGGTGCGCGACATCACCGCCTCGGCCGCCTACCAGCGCAGCTCGAAGACCAACGCCTCGAACGCCGACGACAAGCTGAACTTCGCCCGCGCGCAGGTCCGCCGCGTCCGCGCCGAGGTCCTCCTCGACGCCATCTCGCAGATCACCGAGACCCCGAACAAGTTCCAGGGCCTCCCGCTCGGCGCCCGCGCCGTGCAGATCGCCGACGGCGCCGTCTCGAACTACTTCCTGACGACCTTCGGCCGCTCCAAGCGCGAGTCCGTCGCCTCGACCGAGGTGAAGACCGATCCGAACCTCTCGCAGGCCCTGCACCTCATGAACGGCGACGCGGTCAACGACCGCATCCGCCGCGGCCAGGTGGTCGAGAAGATGATCGCCGCCGGCAAGAAGGACGACGAGATCGTGACCGAGCTCTTCCTCCGCGTCTTCGGCCGTCAGCCTCGCGACGCCGAACGCAAGTCCATCGCCGCCGCCGTGGCCGCCGATCCGGCGAGCCGCCAGATCGTCCTCGAGGACGCCTTCTGGGCGCTGATGAATTCGAAGGAATTCTACTTCAACCACTGATCTTCGCCGTCCGCATGGCCGCCGCCCCTTCGTCCTTCCGCTGGCTCACCCGCCGCTGCCTCATCCTGGCCGCCGGGATCGTCGCCGTCGCCTCGCCCGCGCAGGACGCGGAGAAGCTGACCTACGACGACCACATCCGTCCGCTGCTCGAGAACAAGTGCTTCTCCTGCCATAACCCGGACAAGAAGAAGGGCGGCCTCGAGCTGACCAGCTACGCCGGCCTGATGAACGGCGGCAGCGGCGGCGCGGTCGTCGACGCCGGCAATCCTCAGGGCAGCCGTCTCTGGACGTGCAGCGCCAAGAAGGAAGAGCCTTTCATGCCGCCGGAAGGCGCGCCGCTCGACGCCAAGGACCTGACGCTCCTCTCCAAGTGGATCGCCGGCGGCCTCCTTCAGGCCAAGGGC
>JBEDDU010000287.1:0-7943 GCA_041176065.1 Verrucomicrobiota bacterium
CCCAAGGGCAGGACCGTCGGGCTCGTCGGCGAATCCGGCTCGGGCAAGACGACGACCGGCCGCGCCATCGTGAAGCTCGCGCCGCGCACCGCGGGCGCCATCCGCTACCAAGACCAGGACATCGGCACGCTCTCGAACGCCGCCTTCCTGCCGTGGCGCAAGAAGATCCAGATGATCTTCCAGGATCCGTACAACTCGCTCAACCCGCGCGCCGACGTCCTCAGCATCCTCTCGGAGCCGCTCGAGATCCACTTCCCGTCCATGACGCGCGCCGACCGCGAAGCCCGTTGCGCCGAACTCCTGCGCAGCGTCCAGCTCCCGGCCGAACACCTCCGCCGCCACCCGCATGAATTCTCCGGCGGCCAGCGCCAGCGCATCGGCATCGCCCGCGCGCTCGCCGTGCAGCCTGAGCTCATCATCTGCGACGAGCCGGTCTCCGCCCTCGACGTCTCCGTCCAGGCAGAAGTCGTGAACCTGCTGCAGGACCTGCAGGAACAGTTCGGCCTCACCTACCTCTTCATCGCGCACGACCTCGCCGTCGTCGAACACGTCAGCGACCACATCCTCGTGATGTCCAAGGGCAGGATCGTCGAGCAAGGCACGCCCGCGCAGATCCTCGGCGACCCCAAGGAAGCCTACACGAAGACGCTGCTGGCCGCGGTGCCCCGGTTCTGATGTCCGCGGACGCACAGGCCACGACGCCGGGCGCGCTCGACGGCACGACGCGCGGGCTCGGCCTGATGCTGATCGGCATGGCCGCCTTCGCGACCTGGGACCAATGGGCCATCTGGAGCACCAAGGATGATTACGGCTTCGGCTACCTCGTGCCGGCCTTCTCGGCGTATGTCCTCTGGGACCGCTGGGACGAACTGCGCGCGCTGCTGACCGGCGAGCGCTCCCACGTCTCCGCCCCGGCCTCCCGGTTCGCCCTGCTCGGAGCCCAGACGCTCGCCTTCCTCGCGGTCGCCTGCTTCGGACTCGGCGCGGCGGCGCGCGCTATCTTCGGCACCGGCGTCGGCCCGACCCTGGCGATCGCCTTCGGGCTCACCGGCGCGGCGCTCTCCTTCGGCTACCTCTCCGCCCGCGGACCGCAGGACACCTCGGCGACCGCCGCCACGCGCTGGCGCGCGGTCGGCCTGCTCGTCTTCCCCGCCGGCGTCTGGCTCATCTCCGGCCCCTTCCTCTACCTCGTCGACAACCAGATCAAGGGCGCGCTCCTGACGAACGTCACCGAGATCGTCTCCGGCCTCCTGCGCGCCAACGGCCACGAGATCCGCGTCAGCGGCAACACCATCGTCTTCCCGAACGGCGACGCCGTGGGCGTGGCGGAAGCCTGCTCGGGCATCCGTTCGCTTTCGGCGTGCGTGTTCGCGGGCGCCTTCCTCGGCTCCGTCTTCCTCGAGGGCGGGTTCCCCGGCGCGCTGCTGCGACGCGTCTCGCTGATCGCCCTGGCCGGCTTCACGGCGATCCTCCTGAACATCGGGCGCAACGCCTTCCTCACCTTCCACGCGCTGGAGCATGGCTCCAAGTCGCTCGACCGCGACCTCGCGGGCATCGAGCACGGCCAGCCCGGCTTCTCCTCCCTCGGCTCCGTCCACGACCTCGCGGGCAACCTCGCCATGGTCGCGGCCCTGCTCCTGCTCGTGGCCTTCGTGCCGCTGCTCAACCGGCTCGGCCGGGCCCAGCCCCCTCCTTCCGAAGCATGAAGATCTTTTTCGTGACCCCTGAACTCGCGCCTTGGTCCAAGGCGGGCGGCCTCGGCGACGCCACCGTCGCGCTCGGCAAGGCCTTGGCCGCGCTCGGCCACGAGGTGCGCGCCGTCACGCCGCTTTACGGCTCCGTGCCCGGACGCGAGCAGATGGGCACGCTCATCGAAGCCCTCAAGGTCGGCGTCGGCGGCGACCCACGCCGCGCGGCGTGCCGCGTGCGCACGCTCACGGTGTCGCCGGGCTTCGACGCCTGGTTCATCGAACACGAGGATTTCTACGGCGCGCGGGAGATCTACCCGGCGCGCGAGGACGCCGGCGAACGCGCGGCCTTCTTCGGACGGGCCGGCCTCGACGCCTGCCTCGCGACGAGCTGGCTCCCGGACATCGTCCATTGCCACGACTGGACCGCGGGGCTCGTCCCCGTCCTGCTCAACACCACGCTGAAGCACACCGTCCTCGGCGGCGCGCGCACGGCGATCTCCATCCACAACCTCCAGCACCAGGGCCTGTACCCGCGCCGCCTCATGGCCTACCTCGGGCTGCCCGAGTTCCTCTGGAGCCCGCAGGAGCTGGAATGCCTCGGCGGCGTCAACTTCCTCAAAGGCGGCATCCTCCACGCCGGCAAGGTCATCACCGTCAGCCCGACCTACGCGCAGGAGATCCTCACGCCCGCGTTCGGCTACGGCCTCGACGAAGTCGTCCGCCGGCGCGCGGGCGCGCTCAGCGGCATCCTCAACGGCGTCGACCGCGACGAATGGGATCCCGCCACCGACAAGCACATAGCCAAGCCGTTCTCGGCGGCCAAGCCCGCGGGCAAGGCCGAGTGCAAGACCGCGCTGCTGCGCGAACTCGGACTGCCGACGGACGACGGCCTGCCGCTCGTCGGCGTGATCTCGCGCCTCTGGGATCAGAAGGGCCTCGACCTCGCCGTCAGCGTGCTGCCTCGCTTCCTGCGCGAACAGAAGCTGCGCTTCGTGCTGCTCGGCAGCGGCGACGCCGCGCTCGAGAACGAGTATCGCCGGCTCGCGGCGGACTTCCCGTACCTCTGCGCCGTGCGCATCGGCTACGACAACGGCCTCTCGCATCGCATCGAAGCCGGCAGCGATTTCTTCCTCATGCCGAGCCGCTTCGAACCGTGCGGCCTGAACCAGATGTATTCGATGGCCTACGGCACGCTGCCGATCGTGCGCGCCACCGGCGGGCTCGCGGACACCGTCCGTGGCTGGGACGGCAAGAAGGACGGCACTGGCATCGTCTTCGAACACGCCGATCTTGGCGGTATCACCTGGGCCCTGGAGCGGGCGCTCGACCTTTACGCGCAACCGAAGGCCTTCAAAGCGCTCCGCAAGCAGGCGATGAAACAGGATTTCAGTTGGGCCAAGGCCGCCGAAGCGCATGTCGCGGTCTATCAGTCGGCCTGAGGTTAGTTTCGGACAGCTGGTTAAGCCTAAAAAACGGCAAAAAATCGGGCGGCTTGCCGAAAAACGACCTCTTTCGGTCAATTTCTCGTGCCAATGGCACGCTTCCGGAGTTTGGCACGGGGTAAGCATTAGGGGTGTCGCCATGAAGCACATCACCGCCCTCACCCTCACCACCCTCCTCGCTGCCGCCGCTATGGCGCAGTCGGCCCCCGCCGGCTCGCCCTTCACGACGGCAGCTAATGTCGCGCTCTCCTCGGACTACGTTTTCCGCGGGGTTTCGCAGACTGACAACAGCCTGGCGATCTCCGGAGGTTACGACGTCTCCCACTCCTCCGGCCTCTCCGGCGGAGTCTGGATCTCCAACGTCGACCTCTCGCCGGCTTCCCTGGGCATCCCCGGCGCCAGCACCGAGAGCGACCTTTATCTCTCCTACGGCTTCGGCCTGACCAAGGACGTGACCGCCTCCGTCGGCTACATCCTCTACTACTACGACAACGCCGAGGTCGCCAACACCAGCGAAGTCAACGCCGCCGTTTCCGCCTACGGCCTCACCGCCAAACTCTCCTACACCGTGAGCGACGGCTACTTCGGCGTCCTTGGCGCCGACGGCACGACTTACGTCGATCTCGCCTACTCGGTCGCGGTCCCCGGCGTGAAGGACCTGACTCTCGGCCTTCATTACGGCTGGACGGCCGGCGAAGGAGCCCAGGTCAGCTACGACGACTACAGCGCCACGCTGTCCTACCCGGTCGGCGGTTTCACCGCCTCCCTGGCCTACACCAACGTGGATAACGCCGGCGAAGCCGTGTACGGCGGATTGGCCGCCGACGTCGTGACTTTCTCGCTGAAGAAGTCCTTCTGAAGCGGGAGATTGCAGCATAGCAAAAGGGGTGCTTTCCGGGAGGAAAGCACCCCTTCTTCTTTGTTAGGTTGAAAATCGCCGGAAGAAGGCAATGTTGCCACCTCCATGCTCGAGTCCGCCCGCAAACCCGACTGGCTCCGCGCCAAGCTTCCCAGCGGTCCCGACTTCCTGGAGACCAAGAAGAACGTCGACGAGCACAAGCTCCACACGGTCTGCCAGTCCGCGCAGTGCCCCAACATGGGCGAGTGCTGGTCCCGCGGAAGCGCGACGGTGATGATCCTCGGCAACGTCTGCACCCGCTCCTGCACCTTCTGCGCCGTCCTCTCCGGTCGCCCCAGCGAACTCGACCTCGGCGAACCGGCCCGCGTGGCCGAATCCATCGCCCTGATGAACCTCAAGCACGTGGTCATCACCTCCGTCGCCCGCGATGACCTCAAGGACGGCGGCGCCTCCGTCTGGGCCGCGACCATCCGCGCCACCCGCCACCGCTGCCCGAACACGACCATCGAAGTCCTTCCGGCCGACTTCCGCGGCGAACAGGAGCACCTCGACACCCTGCTCGACGCCCGTCCGGACATCCTGAACCACAACCTCGAGACGGTCGAACGCCTCCAGCGCCCCGTGCGCAAGACCGCCCGCTACGACCGCTCCTTCTGGGTGCTCAAGCACGCCAAGTCCCGCGACTTCATCACCAAGACCGGCATCATGCTCGGCATCGGCGAGCGCAAGGAAGAAGTCGCCCAGCTCATCCGCGACATCGCGGCCGCCGACGTCGACATCCTGACGATCGGGCAGTATCTCTCCCCGAGCAAGGAACACGCCCCGATCGACCGCTGGGTGCACCCGGACGAATTCGCCGAGTGGAAAGCCTTCGCCCTCGAGGTCGGCGTCAAGCACGTCGAGTCCGGCCCGCTGGTCCGCTCTTCTTACCGCGCCGACGAGCAGGTCACCAAGTTCAGCCTGATGGATCGCCGCCAGCGACCCGCCCGTTGACCCGTGGAAGGCCTGCCCCCCGTCGACTTCCGCGCCGAGCTCAATGACGAGCAGTTCGCCGCGGTGACCTCGCCGCGCGGCCCAGCGCTCGTGCTCGCGGGCGCCGGCTCCGGCAAGACCCGCACCCTCACCTACCGCGTGGCCTGGCTGCTGCACCAAGGCGCCAAGCCCTGGGACATCCTCCTGCTGACCTTCACCAACAAGTCGGCCAAGGAGATGCTCGAGCGCGTCGAAGACCTCACCGGCTTGCCGCGCGGCCAGTTCTGGGGCGGCACGTTCCACTCCATCGGCCAGCGCATCCTCCGCCGCAACGCGGCCGTGGCCGCCCGCTCACCCGACTTCACCATCCTCGACCAGAAGGAATCCGAGCAGCTCTTCTCCGAGATCGTGAAGTCGATCGACGGGGCGTTCATCAAGGACAAGACGAACCCCAAGGCGGCCGTCATCCTCGACGCCTACTCGCACGCCCGCAACACGCTCCGCCCCCTGCAGGACGTCCTCACGGAACGCCTCGACTGGATGAAGGGCGGCCCGGAGAAGCTGATGCAGTTCTGCGCGGCCTACGACGCCGCGAAGAAGGAACGCAATCTCTGCGACTTCGACGACCTGCTCTGCCTCTGGCTGCACGTGCTCGAGGACGACCCGGCCGCGCTCGCCCACTACCGCCAGCGCTTCAAGCACATCCTGGTGGACGAGTTCCAGGACACCAACCGCCTGCAGAGCCGCATCATCGACCTGCTGGCCAGCGAGCACCAGATCATGGCCGTCGGCGACGACGCCCAGTGCATCTACACCTGGCGCGGCGCCGACTGGGAGAACATCGTCGCCTTCCCGAAGCGCCATCCGGGCACGCTGATCCACACGATCGACACCAACTACCGTTCGACCCCGGAGATCCTGGCCTTCGCCAACGAGATCCTCCGCCACCGGCCGCGCGTCGAAGGCTTCGACCGACGCCTCCAGGCCGTGCGACCGAGCGGCCCGCCGCCCACGGTCTTCACCGTCGGCGACACCTCGCAGCAGGCGAAGCTCGTGGTGCGCAAGATCATGCAGCTGCACCACGAAGGGCACGCGCTGAAGGACATGCACGTGCTCTACCGCGCGCACTACCAGTCGCTGGAACTGCAGATGGAGCTCAACGCCATGGGCGTGCCGTTCGTCATCACCAGCGGCCACAAGTTCTTCGACCTCGCGCACGTGAAGGACGTCCTCGCCCACCTGCGTTTCGTCCACAATCCGCTCGACCAGGTCGCGCTCTCCCGCCTGCTCTGCCTCCTGCCCAAGGTCGGTCCGGTCGCCGCGGAGAAGATCAGCAAGGCGGCCCGCGAGGTCGACGAAGCCCAAGGCCGCGGACTCGTCCGCGCGCTGCGCGCCGACGCGGTCATCAAGCGCGTGCCCGAATCCGCGAAGGACGATTTCAACGACCTGACCATCACCCTCGAGGACATGCTCGAGGGCCTCGAGGCCGCGAAGGCCAAGCCCGGCCCCTCCGCCCCCGCGCCCGACCTGTTCGTCGCGGCGGCCGACGCCCACTCCGTGAAGGTCGCCCGGACGCCCGCCGAGACGGTGCGCGTCTGCATCGAGGGTTGGTACGGCGGCTTCCTGAAGACGATCTTCCCGGATTGGCGCGACCGCGAACAGGACCTCCAAGGCCTCATCGGCTTCGCGTCCAAGTTCGAGGATGTCGGCGACCTCGTCGCCCAGGTCGCCCTGCTCAACGGCGAATCCTCCGACAAGAAAGCCGAGCCGGAGGAGGACATGCTCCGCCTGACCACCATCCACCAGTCCAAGGGGCTTGAGTTCCCGATCGTCTTCCTCCTCGGCTGCGCCGACGGCCTCCTGCCCCTCACCCGGGCCATCGACGACGGGGACGTGGAGGAAGAACGCCGCCTCTTCTACGTGGCCTGCACGCGCGCCGAGAACATGCTCTTCCTTTTCGCCCCCCGTTTCGCGGTCTCCGGAGAGGGCTACCGTCCGCTGGATCCCTGCCGTTTTCTGGAAGAAATGAGCCCGGATTGTTACGAATTGGCGGATTACGCCCATCGCCGGCTCTGAGCCGGCTATGACGGACGAACGGGGGTAGGTGCTTGCCTTTGCCTTGGGCGGGCATTTATGACTCAACACAAACATTTAACCGCCATCGCCATGCCCAAGGTACTCGTCGCCGACAAGATCTCGCCCACCGGAGTCGCCCTCCTCAAAGCCCAGCCGGGCTATGAGGTCGTCGAAGCCTACGGCTCCACCCCGGAGAAGGTCCTGGAGCTGGTCGTGGACGTGGACGCCATCCTGGTCCGTTCCGAGACCCAGATCACCCGCGAAGTCCTCGCCGCCGCCCAGCGCCTCGTCTGCGTCGGCCGAGCCGGCGTGGGCGTGGACAACATCGACGTCGATGCCGCCACCGAGCGCGGCGTCATCGTGATGAACACCCCCTCGGGCAACACCATCGCGACCGCCGAGCTCACCTTCACCCATCTGCTCTCCCTCGCCCGCCCGGTGCCGGAAGCCGTCCAGTCCATGCGCGAAGGCAAGTGGGACCGCAAGACCCTCTCGGGCTCCGAACTCTTCGGCAAGACCCTCGGCGTGCTCGGCCTCGGCCGCATCGGCGCCGAAGTCTCCAAGCGCGCCCTCGCCTTCGGCATGAAGGTGCTCGCCTACGACCCTTACCTCACCGAAGCCCGCGCCAAGGCCCTCGGCGTGTCGATCGCGACCCTCGACGAGGTCTTCGCCCTCTCCGACTACATCACCGTCCACATGCCCCTCATCGAGAAGGGCAAGCAGGGCGCGACCGAAGGCATGGTCGATGAAGCCGCCTTCGCCAAGATGAAGAAGGGCGTGAAGATCGTGAACTGCGCCCGCGGCGGCATCGTCGACGAGGCCGCCCTCGCGGCCGCGCTCGCCTCCGGCAAGTGCGGCGGCTGCGGTTTCGACGTGTTCGTGGAAGAGCCCCTCGCCAAGGAC
>JBEDDU010000288.1:0-3942 GCA_041176065.1 Verrucomicrobiota bacterium
GGGGTAGCCCACGAGGCCGATGTCGGCGATCGTCTTGAGCACGATGCGGAAGTTGCCTTCTTCGCCGGGGTAGCCCGGGGTGGTGCGGCGGGGAGCCTGGTTGACCGAGCTCTTGAAGTTCATGGTGCCGAGGCCGCCCTTGCCGCCGGCGAGGAGGACGACGCGTTCGCCGTGCTCGGTGAGTTCGGCCACGAGGCGATGGGTGCCCTCTTCGAGGACCTGCGTGCCTGGAGGCACCGGCAGGATGAGGTCGGCGCCGTCGGGACCGGCGCACTGGCGGCCCATGCCGGGCGCGCCGTTGCGGGCGCGGCGGTGCGGCTGCCAGCGATAGGCCTGGAGGTCGCCCTCGTTGCGGTCGCAGACGAGGATGACGTCGCCGCCCTTGCCGCCGTTGCCGCCGTCGGGTCCGCCCTTCGGGATGAACTTCTCGCGACGGAAGCTGACGCAGCCTTGGCCGCCGTCACCGGACTTCAGTACAACCTTGGCTTCGTCGATAAACATTTGCCCGAAGGTTGGGCGTCCCCGGCCCCGAGGGCGAGGAGGAAAGGCGGCGGCTCAGCGCTCGAGGCCGCGGGAGCGACGCAGCCAGCGTTCGAAAGGCGCGAAGAACACCAGGTCGGCGAGCAGCCCGACCAGCATCACGACGGCCATCACGCCCATGACCTGATCCATGCGGAGCAGTTCGCGGCCGGCGTTGAGGAGCGAACCGAGGCCGAAGCCGGTCACGATGACGACGAAGATCTCCGCCGCCATGAGCGAGCGCCAGGCGAAGGCCCAGCCCTGCTTCATGCCGCTGAGCACGCCGGGGAGCGCGGCGGGGAAGATGACGCGGGACCAGAGGTGCCAGCCGTTCGAGCCCATCGTCTGGGCGGCGCGCAGGTAGAGCGGCGGGACGTTGAGGACGGATTCCTGCACCGCGAGGACGACGGCCCAGAGCGTGCCCATCACGACGACGAAGAGGACGGCCTCCTCGCGGATGCCGAACCAGAGGAGCGCGAGCGGCACCCAGCAGACGGAGGGCAGGGTCTGCAGGCCGAGGGCGAGGACGCCGAGCGTGTCACGGACCCAGCGCACGCGGGCGCAGAGGGCGCCGAGCGGCACGCCGAGGGCGGCGCCGATGGCGAAGCCGATGACCAGGCGACGCATCGTCACCCAGGTCGCGGCGAGCAGTTCGCCGCTGAGCAGCGAATCCCAGACCCACTCCAGCACATGCGTCGGGGTGGGCACGAGGACTTCGCTGACGCGTCCGCTGCGGACATACCACTCCCAGCCTCCCAGGAGCAGGACGGCCACGAGGGTCGGGATGACCGGGCGAGGAAGTTTCGAGGCCATGGTCAGCGGGCGAGACGGGCGGAAAGGGCGGTGGTGACCTCCGCCGCGAGATTGGCGAGCGCCGGGTCGTTGAGCCGGCGCGGGCGCGGCAGGCCGATGTCGAAGACCTGCTGCACCTTGCCGGGATTAGGGGAGAAGAGCACCACGCGGTCGCCCAGGCAGACCGCCTCGCGGATGTTGTGCGTCACGAGGACGATGGTCTTCTTCCGCTTCGTGAAGATCTCCTGGAGGTCGCCGTAGAGCTGCTCGCGCGTGAGCGCGTCGAGGGCGGAGAAAGGTTCGTCCATGAGCAGGACGCGCGGGTTGGGCGCGAGCGAGCGGGCGAGGGCCACGCGCTGACGCATGCCGCCGGAAAGCTCATGCGGACGGGCCCGCTCCTTGTCGCCGAGGCCGACGAGGTTGAGATGGTAGCGGGCCGACTCGAGTCGCTCGGTTTCGGTGAGGTCGGGCTTGAGTCGAAGCCCGAACATGACGTTCTCCAGGACGTCGAGCCAGGGGAAGAGCGCGTCCTGCTGGAACATCACCAGCCGGTCGCGGCCGGGAGCCTCGACCGGCTGCTCGCCCAGCCTGATCTCACCCTCATTGGTGTGCTCCAGACCGGCGAGGAGGCTGAGCAGGGTCGACTTTCCGCAGCCCGAGGGGCCGACGACCACGAGGAACTCCCCCTCGCGGACGTCCAAGGTGATGTCCTCCAAGGCGGTGACCTGGCCCGAAGCCCCTTCGTAACGTTTGGTGACGTGACGCAAGGTGAGGGCCGCGGCGGCGGCGGTTGGTTCGGAGCGAAGACCCATGGATTCCAGATGAAAAGAAGACCGAAGTGACCTTATCCTGTCAAGTTTACTTATGTTTAAAAGATTAACCCTACCCTATCATTTTCGTCTATTTCTGAGGGTCGTCGACCAAAGACTCGAGCAAAGGAGCCAGGGGGGCCTCGCCTTTCAGCAACCGGCAATCCTGGGCGTCCTTGAGGGCGCGGGCGAAGAGAACGGCGAGCCTGACCCGGCGGGCGTCCGATTCTTCCGGCGCGGCGAAGTCGATGCGAGCCAAAGCCGGGCCGATGAGCTCCGCTTTCGGCGGCGTGGTGCGTAATTCGGAACCGAGTCCGGCCCGCACGAGACGCTCCTGCCAGGCGGGTTCGGCCCGGAGACGGGCGCAGAGCGCGTAATGCGACCGCACGAAGGCCTCGATCGCCGGCCGGCGTTTCGCCAAAGCGGTCCGCGTGGTCACGAGCACGGTGATCAACGCCTCCTTGTTCTCATGGACGATGACGCCGCCGAACTCGCTCGTCAGGCGCGTGACCCAAGGTTCGACCGTCCAGACCGCGTCGACCTCACCGCGGGAGAAGAGCAGCATGAGGTCGGCGTTCTGCGCCGGCACCACGCGGGCGTCGCCGCCGCCGAGATGCACGTCGAGTCCGCCCGCGCGCAACCAGGTGCGGGCGTCGATGTCCTGCGTGTTGCCGAGCTGCGGCGTGCCCAGGTTCCGGCCGATGAAATCCTTCGGCGTCCTCAGCCCGGAGTCCTTGCGCACGACGAGGGCGTTGCCCCCCTGGGCGACCGGGGCGAGCACGCGGATCTCCGCACCCTTGGTGCGGACGTGAGCGTTGAGCGCCGGCGAAGCACCGACATAGGCGACGTCGATGGCGCCGGCCAGCAAGGCTTCCATCGCGGAGGGACCGGCGTTGAATGAACGCCACTCCAGCTTCGCCCCGGCCGGCAGCGCGGACCGATGGGGATCCTTGCCTTCGCGTTCCAGCTGACGGGCGGCGAGCGCCGGCGCATGGGTGAGATTCGGGAAGAAGCCCACGCGAAGGGACTCCGCGTCGTCGCGCGCGCGAGCGGGAGCGAAAAACACGGCGACCAGCAGCCAACCGGTGAGGAAGAAAGGGGACGGACGCATGGACGAAGGGCCGGTAAGAATAAGAAGGACTTTATGCAGCTCGCGGGAACAGAAGAGGAGAATGTTACTTTAATATGATAAGTTTAGTAATCATAAAATGTATTAGGTCGAGCCCCATTTTCTCCTACGTAAAAATCGCAAATAACTTACAAACAGTTACTTATAACAATATCGCAACGGGGACTAAAAGACTCCAGCGACGAACCACAAGCTGGCGCTAACCACCATCGCGGTGGCAAGCCAGCCCAGCACGAGTATCCAATGTGGGGCGACGAAAACACCCATCAGCCGGGAGTCGCCGCTCATGCGTACGAGCGGCCAGCAGGCGAAGCCCAGCTGGAGACTCAGGATGACCTGACTCCAGAGCAGCAGGGACTCCACCCTACCCTCCCCGGCCAGGCCGATGACCAGCAAGGCGGGGGCCAGCGCGGCGAGACGGGTGGCCACGCGGACGATCCAGCCGGCCGTCTTGATCTTCAGGAAACCCTCCAGGACGATCTGGCCGGCCATGGTGCCGGTGATGGTCGCGTTCTGACCGGAAGCAAGGAGCGCGACGGCGAAGAGCGTACCGGCGAAAGTGGCGCCGAGGACGCCGTCCAGCAGACGATGCGCCTCACGGATGTCGGTCACGGCCTCCGGACGGCCGTGGAAGGCCGCGGCGCTGAGCACCAGCAGGCCGGCGTTGACGAAGAAGGCCAGGCTGAGCGCCAG
>JBEDDU010000289.1:0-2905 GCA_041176065.1 Verrucomicrobiota bacterium
ACGTAGGCCTGGCCGTGAGGTGAACAAACATCTGCCTCACCTCTGGCCCGCAGTGCCTTCGGCCGGCACCTGGGGCGGCACGAGCTGGGTGGATACGCACGCGAAGCTGGTAGCCTACGTACAGGCCAACCAAGGCCCGTGCGACATCCTCCTCGTCGGCGACTCGATCACGCAGCAATGGGGCAGCCCGCTCGACAAGGGCGTGCTCAACGCCGCTTGGCTCAAAGCCTTCCCCGGCGCGAAGACCATCAATATCGGCATCGGCGGAGACAAGGCCCAGAACGTCCTCTGGCGCCTCGACCACGGCGGCGTCGACGGACTCAAGCCCCGCGCGATCGTGCTGATGATCGGCAACAACAACATGTTCTTCACGCCCGAGACCGGCGTGGCCGCCGTCGCGCAGGGCGTGAAGACCTGCCTGGCCAACCTGCGCGAGAAGTTCCCGGAAGCCGACGTGGTCGTGGCGAAAATCCTGCCCTGCCATGCGCCGAAGGTGCGCTTCTACGAGGACATCCTGCTGACCAACGCGGAGATGGATAAGCTCAAGCTCGACGCCGACCCGAAGGTGAAGGTGCTCGACCTGACGAAGGACTTCCTGAACGCCGACGGCACGATCAAGACGGAGCTCTATACTTCCGACAAGATCCACCTGTCGTTGGCCGGCTATGAGGTCTACGCCCAACGGCTGGCTCCGCTCCTGAAGCCCGGCCTGGCTCGCTGAACGGTGGAACGGGGTTGCAGGTCCCGGACGACCTGCTGACATCAGTGCATCCCCATGCGCTCCCTGCTGCTCACCCTGCTCGGCCTGACCGCCACCCTTCCCGCCCAGGACATCGTCATCTACGGCGGCACCTCCGGCGGCATCACCGCCGCCATCCAGGCCGCCCGCGAGGGCCGCACGGCGGTCCTCATCGAGCCGACGAAGTTCCTCGGGGGCCTGACCACCGGCGGCCTCGGCGCCACCGACATCGGCAACAAGAAGGCGATCGGCGGCCTGTCCCGCGAATTCTATACGGCCATCGGATCCTATTACGCCAAGGATGACAAGTGGGTGCACCAGACGCGGGCCGAATACTTCGCCCGACGCCCCCACGGCAACGCCGCCGACGAGGGCACGATGTGGACCTTCGAACCCCACGTGGCCACCGCGGTCTACGACCGGATGCTCAAGGCCGCCGGCGACAAGGTGACCGTGGTCCTCGGCGAACGTCTGGACCTGAAGAAAGGCGTGGTCAAGGACGGCACCCGCATCGTGAAGATCGTCATGGAGAGCGGCCGCGAGTTCACGGGCAAGATGTTCATCGACGCCACCTACGAGGGCGACCTGATGGCCAAGGCGGGCGTGAGCTACCACGTCGGGCGCGAAGCCAACGCCACCTACGGCGAGACGCTCAACGGCGTGCAGGTCGGCCACGCGAAATCCCACCAGTTCAAGGTGAACGTCGACCCCTACGTGAAGAAGGGCGACCCTTCCAGCGGCCTCCTGCCCGGCATCGAGAAGGAGATCCCCGGCCCCGACGGCTCGGGCGACCGCAAGGTCCAGGCCTACAACTTCCGCATGTGCACGACGGACGTCCCGGCCAATCGTCGCGACTGGGAGAAGCCGGCCAACTACGACGAGCGCTGGTATGAACTCGCCCTCCGCAACGTCGAAGCCGGCGAAGACCGTAACTCCTGGGCGCCGACGCCGATGCCCAACCGCAAGACCGATACGAACAATAACTTCGCGATCAGCACCGACTTCATCGGCCAGAACTGGGACTACGCCGAGGCCGATTACGCCACCCGCGCCAGGATCTGGCAGGCGCATGAAGACTGGCAGAAGGGGCTGATGTGGACCTACGCCCACCATCCGCGCGTGCCGGAAAAGATGCGCCTCGCCTTCCAGAAGCTCGGCCTGGCCAAGGACGAGTTCCTCGACAACGGCAACTGGCCCCGCCAGCTCTACGTCCGCGAGGCCCGCCGCATGGTCTCCGACTACGTGATGTCCGAGAAGAACTGCCGCCGCACCGAAGTCATCGAGGACTCCGTCGGCATGGGCGCCTACAACATGGATTCGCACCACATCCAACGCTTCGTGACGAAGGAAGGCTTCGTGCGCAACGAAGGCGACGTCCAGGTCGGCAGCAAACCCTACCCTGTCAGCTACCGAAGCATCCGGCCCAAGGCCTCGGAGTGCACCAACCTGCTCGTACCGGTCTGCCTCAGCGCCAGCCACATCGCCTACGGCTCGATCCGCATGGAACCGGTCTTCATGGTCATGGGCCAGTCCGCCGCCACCGCGGCCGGACTCGCCATCGAGCGCGGCACCACCGTCCAGGCCGTCGACTACGGCGCCCTCAAGGAACGCCTCCTCGCGTCCGGCCAGATGCTCGACTTCGTCGCCGCGCCTTCGGCCGGCGGCGGCCACGGACTCGACAAATCGAAGCTGCCCGGCATCGTCGTCGATGACGGCGAAGCCGCGCTCAGGGGCTTCGACCAGACCGGCCACGTCTCGGGCAACTACGTCGGCGAAGGCTACCGTCACGATGGCAACGCCGAAAAAGGAGCGATGTCCGCCCGCTTCACCCCCGCCCTGCCCGCCGCCGGCAAGTATCGCGTCGCCTTGAGCTACAGCGTGAACGGCAACCGCGCCACCAACGTCCCGGTCACCATCCATCACGCGGGCGGCGAGACCAAGGTCCTCGTGAACCAGAAGCTCAAGCCGCAGGGCGACGGCCCCTTCCATGTCGTCGGCACCTTCGAATTCGCCGCCGGCAAGGACGGCTGGGTCGAAGTCTCCAACGCCGGCACCGACGGCCACGTGATCGTCGACGCCGCGCAGTGGCTGCCGGCGAAGCGCTGACGACGTTTGGGCTTAACCTTTGGCGGGTGACGGGGTTCCCTGAACATACCCCATGAACCC
>JBEDDU010000290.1:0-2859 GCA_041176065.1 Verrucomicrobiota bacterium
ATGTCGTTACGGCGGGGGAGGGGAGTCAACGGGCTAATGACACGGCGCGGTCTTGCGAGCCGGGACTCGGCCGGCAAAATGGCGTCCATGTCCGCCCCGCTCTCCGCCCCTGTCGTCCGCGCCCTTCCGGTCGAAGCCGTGAAGGACGAGACCCTGCCGCAGGATCCGATCGTGGTGCATGTCCGCTGCGCGCCGGACTATGCGCCCTGCATCCGAATCTGGCAGAGCACTTTCCTGCTGGACCAAGCTTCCTCGATCACGAGCGAGCTGCTGCGTTTCGAGAACATCTCCCTTTATCCTCACTGGTACCCGATTCCCGAGGGGCGCCCGCATCGGTTCACGCTCGTCTTCCGGCAGATGCCCCGGAGCGTGCGGATCTTCGACCTGGCGGAAATCATCCCCGAGCCGAGGGGCTGGTTCTTCCCGGGAATCCGCCGTAACGACGAGGACGTCTACTGGTTGGATCTCCCAAACTGAGTAAAAACAGGCAATATCCTCTTCCGGGGGCAGGTTAGAGGGGTAGTTCCTGCTTGCTAACTCGCTTTCCGTTCGTCATTTCCATGGTTCAACTTCGTTAGGGAGAGGGGCGGAGCCCTTCTCACGCTGGTCGGCGGGCGCAAGCCTGTTCCAGACGGAGAGTCCGGCCAAACGGCGGGGCTTTCGGGAATCTCTCCCAAGTCGGCCATCATCAACCCAAAACTAACCACCACCATGTCGGTCAATAAGTCCGAAGTCATCAAGAAGCACCAGCAGGACGCCAAGGACACCGGTTCCCCGGAAGTCCAGGTCGCCCTGATCACCGCCCGCGTCACCCATCTGACCGAGCACCTGCGCACCCACCGCAAGGATTTCCACTCCCGTCGCGGCCTGATCATGCTGACGAACCGTCGTCGCAAGCTCCTCGCGTACCTGAAGTCGACCGACCTGGACCGCTACAACGCGCTCCTCGCCAAGCTCAACCTTCGCAAGTGAACGGCGCCTGCGGGCGCTTTTGTTCACCGAGCGTCCCAGCCTAGGCTGGGACGTCCGCTTTTCACCCACCCAAACCACAACCCGCCGGGCACTCCCGCCCGGCACAACGCAACAAGCAACACACATGAAACAAAAACACTCCGTGACCATCGACGAACTCGGTATCACGATCAGCACGGGCTCCATCGCCCGCCTCGCCAACGGCGCGGTCACCATCAGCAAGGGCGAGACCACGCTCTTCGTGTCGGCCACCGCCGCCGAAGACCTGCGCTCCCCGGACCAGGACTTCTTCCCCCTGACCGTCGACTACCGCGAGAAGTTCGCGGCGGCCGGCCGTTTCCCGGGCAGCTACTTCCGTCGCGAAGGCAAGCCTTCCGACAAGGAGATCCTGACCTCGCGCCTCTGCGACCGTCCTCTCCGCCCGCTCTTCCCCGAAGGCTTCCTCAATGAAGTCCAGGTGATCGGCCTCCTCCTCTCGGCGGACCAGATCAACGACTCCGACGTGCTCATGGTGAACGGCGCCTCCGCCGCTCTCCTTTGCTCCGACATCCCGTGGAACGGTCCGATCGCCGGCATCCGCCTCGGTCGCATCAACGGCCAGTTCGTCGTCAACCCGACCCACGAACAGCAGTATGAGTCCGACCTGGACCTCATCTACGTCGGCAACGAGAACGACATGATGATGATCGAAGGTTCGGCCGACCAGCTGCCCGAAGCCGACTTCATCGCCGCCCTCGAATACTCCCAGAAGGCCATCCAGCCGATCATCGCCGCCCAGCGCAAGCTCGCCGCGATGTACTCCAAGACCAAGCGCGTCTTCCCGCTCGTCGTCTGCGAGCCGAAGGCCCTCGCCATCTGCGAGCGCGTGGCCGCCGAAGGCGACCAGCTCAAGAAGGCGATCTTCCTCGCCTCCAAGAAGGAACGCGGCGACGCCGTGAAGGCCGTGGTCGAGAAGGCCAAGGCCGCCTGCAAGGCCGAGCTCGGCGACGTCTTCGACGCCCGCCAGATCAAGATGGCCTTCGAGAAGCTCCAGGAGAAGGTCTACCGCAACGCCATCATCCAGAGCGGCGAACGCGCCGACGGCCGCAAGCCGCTGGATCTCCGCGCCATCTCCTGCGAGGTCGACGTGCTCCCGCGCGTCCACGGTTCCTCGCTCTTCCAGCGCGGCGAGACCCAGGGTCTCGTCCTCGCCACCCTCGGCACCTCCAAGGACGCCCAGGAAGTCGACGCCATCACCGGCGGCCCGAGCAAGCGCTCGTTCCTCCTGCACTACAACTTCCCGCCTTTCTCGGTCGGCGAGACCGGCCGTTTCGGCATGACCTCCCGCCGCGAGACCGGCCACGGCAACCTCGCCGAGCGCTCGCTGCTCTCCGTGCTGCCCTCCGAGCAGGACTTCCCGTACTCCATCCGTCTCGTCTCCGAGATCATGGAGTCCAACGGTTCCACCTCGATGGCTTCCGTCTGCGGCGGCACCCTCGCGCTCCTCGACGCCGGCGTGCCCATCAAGGCCCCGGTCGCCGGCATCTCCTGCGGTCTCGTGACCGAAGACGCCGCCGGTAAGATCGTGAAGCACCGCGTGCTCACCGACATCATCGGCGCCGAAGACCACTACGGCGACATGGACTTCAAGATCTGCGGCACCCGCGAAGGCATCACCGCCTTCCAGCTCGACCTCAAGATCCACGGTCTCCCGATCGCCATCGCCAAGGAAGCCATCGCCCAGAACAAGGGCGCCCGTGACGCGATCCTGGACATCATGACCAAGACCATGCCGGCCACCCGCGCCGAGCTGAAGTCCTGCGCTCCCCGCACCCACCGCATCAAGATCCCGGCGGACAAGATCGGCGCCCTCATCGGCCCGGGCGGCAAGAACATCAAGCGCATCAC
>JBEDDU010000291.1:0-4025 GCA_041176065.1 Verrucomicrobiota bacterium
GCACGTGGGCATGCTTGAGCAGGTGGGCGACGGCGAGGACGATGGCCAGCAGGGCGAAGCCGAGCAAGGCGCCCGGCCGGCCTTTGCCGGCGACGACGGTGAGCGGCAGGAGGACCGGCCAGGCGTTGCCCCAGAGGATCATGAACGAATCCCACGACGCGAGCCCGCCGAGCTTGCGGTCGCGGTGCTGGAGCGCGTGCCCCGCGAGGCGCGCGGCCCGGGCCACGTCGAAGAGCCGCTTGCCCTCATAGGTCGCCGGCGAGAGTTTGATCGCAGGCTCGAAGGCCGAATAGAAATCCGTCACCGACACCGCGCTCTCGTCGACGTCGACCTGGGGGATCTCGCCGCGCAGGAGCACGATGCGGGCCGCCTGGGCGCCGGACACGCCGCGGACGAGCAGGATCCGGCCGTGTTTCTGCTCGAGGCTCCGCACGCGCCGCCACGCCCACCAGGGCAGGCCGAGGGCGAACAGCCCGGCCAGGCAGACGAGCAGGACGATCTTCAATTCCAGGTTCATGGCCTGGACGCACGGTGACGATTCCCGGGTTCCCAGCAAGGACTACCTAGATGCCTTCCGCATAAGGACGATAAGCCGCGGTGGATTCTCGGGGGTCGGCGCGGGGCTTCGTTGACCATCGGGCTCTCCTCGGATTGGCTGGTCGGCCATGAATCCCGATCTCGTCAGAAATTACCTGACCGGCCTGCAGGATCGCCTTTGCGCGATCATCGAGGAAGTGGACGGCAAGGCCAAGTATCACACCGACGAATGGCAGCGCACCGAGGGCGGCGGCGGCCGCACCCGGGTCATCGCCGGCGGCGTCGTCATGGAGAAGGGCGGGGTGGCTTTCTCTGATGTCCGCGGCCATGCCTTGCCCCCTTCGGCCACGGTCGCCCGCCCGGAGCTCGCAGGCAAGGGCTTCCGCGCCATGGGCGTCTCGGTCGTCCATCACCCCCTCAACCCCTACTGTCCGACCTCCCACATGAACGTGCGGATGTTCTGCACCGACGGCCCCGACCCGGTCTGGTGGTTCGGCGGTGGGTTCGACCTGACCCCTTATTACGGCTTCGACGAGGATGCGGTCTCCTGGCACCGCGCCGCGCGCGAATCCACCGGCGCGTATTATCCGAAGTTCAAGGCCTGGTGCGACGACTACTTCCTGCTCAAGCACCGTCAGGAACAGCGCGGCATCGGCGGCGTGTTCTACGATGACTTCACCGAGGGCGGCTTCGAGGCGGCGTTCGCCCTGATGCAGAAGGTGGGCGACGGCTACGGTCGCGCCTACGCCGAGATCCTGCGCCGCCGCAAGGACACCCCTTACGGCCAACGCGAGCGCGACTGGCAGGAGGTCCGCCGCGGCCGCTACGTCGAGTTCAACCTCGTCTTCGACCGCGGGACCATCTTCGGCCTGCAGTCCGGCGGCCGGACCGAGTCCATCCTGATGTCTCTCCCGCCCCGCGTGCAGTGGCACTACGGCCACCAGCCCGCCCCGGGCAGCCCGGAAGAACGTCTGCTCTCGCATTATCTGAAACCTCAGGATTGGCTCAAAGGGTCCTGATGAACTCCCGCGACCGCTTCCTCGCCGCCCTCCGCCGCCAGCCCCATGACCGGGCGCCGGTCTGGATCATGCGTCAGGCCGGCCGCTACCTGCCCGAGTATCGCGCCCTCAAGGCGAAGTCGGATTTCGTGACCATGGTCCGCACGCCTGACCTCGCGGTCGAGGTGACGCTCCAGCCGCTCCGTCGCTTCCCGCAGCTCGACGCCGCGATCCTCTTCTCGGACATCCTCGTCATCCCCGAGGCCCTCGGCGTCGGCTACCGTTTCCGCGACGAAGGCGGCATCGCCATGGAGCGCGCGCTGGCTTCTTCCTCCGACGTCGATTCGCTGAAACTCGCCGGCTCCGCCGACCGCCTGCAATACGTTTACGACGCCCTGACGATCCTCCGCAAGGAGCTCGGCCTGGAGAAGACCCTGCTCGGTTTCGCCGGTTCGCCCTGGACGCTCGCCTGCTACCTCGTCGAAGGCGGCGGCTCCGAAGATTTCCCGAAGACCAAGGCGCTGCTCAAGGCCGACCCGAAGATGATGCACCGCATCCTCGAGGTCCTGACCGACGCCGTCGCGCAGTATCTCACGCGCCAGTTCGCCGCCGGCGCCGATGCGATCCAGATCTTCGACAGCTGGGCCGCGGCGCTCACCGGCGCCGATTACGAAGAGTTCTCGCTCCGCTACATCCGCGCGGTGCTCGAGCGCCTGCCCGCGGGCGCGCCCGTCATCCTTTATGCCAAGGGCAAGTCGCCGCAGGCCGCCGCGCTCGCCCAGACCGGCGTGCCTTGCCTCGGCGTCGACTGGACCATGCCGCTCTCGCAGGTGCGCAAGCTGGCCGGCCGTCCGATCTGCCTGCAGGGCAACCTCGATCCTGAGTTCATGACCGGCGAGCCCGCCGCCGCGGTCGCCGCGACCCAGGCCGTCCTCGCCGATAACGCCGGCGACCCTGGACACATTTTCAACCTCGGCCACGGCATCACGCCCCAGGCCCGCATCGAAACCTTCCAGGCCGTCGTGGAGACGGTGGCGAAGGCGTAGAGTTGAGGGCTGAATTGAGGGCTGAACGGAGGACTGAGTAGAGGACTGCGTGGATGACTGCGTGGATGGCAGATGACGGATGACAGAAGTCGTCTTTCTGCCACCAGCCTACCTGGACGGGTATTGATGACTGATAGGGGGCAGCTTTGTCCCTGCCTTGAAATCAATTCAGCCCTCAATTCAGCCCTCTACGCTGACCTCCACGCTGTCCTCTTCTTTGACTCGTCAGACGTGACTCGGCTTCCACGCGGCGGCGCGGTCGGCGAGGTATTTCACGTAGACGTCCTGGTCGTTGAGGCAGGGGATCTGTTCGAAGGATTCGCCGCCGGCGTGCAGGAACTCTTCCTTCCCCTCTTCGCTGATCTCCTCGATGGTCTCGAGGCAGTCGGCGGTGAAGGCCGGGCACATGACGAGCAGGTTCTTCACGCCTTCGGAGGGCAGGGCCTCGAAGCGTTCGTCGGTGTAGGGCGGGACCCACTTCTCCGGACCGAAGCGCGACTGGAACGACATCTCGAACTTGTCGGGCGAGAGGCCCGCGCGCTTGGCGAAGAGCAGGGTGGTCTGCACGCACTGGTGCTTGTAGCAGTTGGCGTGCGACGGGCTGGCCTGGAGGCAGCAGTCCTTGACCTTGGTGCAATGGGCCTTGGAGGCGTCGCCCTTGCGGAGGTGACGCTCGGGCACGCCGTGGTACGAGAACAGGATCTTGTCGAAAGGCTTGCTGAGCCAGGGCTTGGCGGACTCGACGAGGCAGTCGATGTAGGCCGGGTCGTTGAAGTAAGGCTGGAGGACGTGATACTTCAGGTTCGGCGCGAGACGGGCGAGCTCCTCCTGGATCTTCACCACGACGGTCTCGTAGGAGGACATCGCGTAGTGCGGGTACTGCGGCATCACGAAGAGGTCGTCGATGCCGTGCTTGAGGACTTCCTGGACGGCTTCGGCGCAGGAGGGCGTGCCGTAGCGCATGCCGGTGATGACGGGCAGGCCGGTGGCGGCCTCGAGCTTCTTGCGGAGCTTCTCGGTGGTGACGAGCAGCGGGGCGCCTTCGGGCGTCCAGACGGTCGCGTAGGCGGCGGCGGACTTCTTGGGGCGGGTGCGCAGGACGATGCCTTCGAGCAGGGCGAAACGGAAGACGGCGGGATAATCGATCACGCGCTCGTCGCCGAGGAACTCGCGGAGGTATTCCCGGACGTGGGGCACCGAGGTGCTTTTCGGCGAACCGAGGTTGAGGAGCAGGATGCCTTTGCGAGCCATGGTCACAGGAGGAAGGGATAACGGGGGGATGTCAATTTGTGGAGGGACAGGGCCAGAGCTAGGGCTAGGGCCAGGTACGCCGTAAGGGCTGGATGATTCACGCTTGGGGTTGGGTTGAGGCCCTGGCTCCAAAGCACGACTTACCAAGGGTGGTTAACCCTTCCTAGCTCTAGCCCTAGCCCTGTCCCTGGCC
>JBEDDU010000292.1:0-3822 GCA_041176065.1 Verrucomicrobiota bacterium
TCCGTAAGTCCGGATATCTTTCCAGACGAGCGGGAGGCGTTCCAGGCGGCCGATGAGCCCGTTGCGCCAGCCGGCTTCCTGATCTTCATAGCGATTAGGTTCGCCGTTCACGAGATGCCAGAAGGCGACGTTCTGCTTCCCGCCGTTGGGCACGATGTATTGTCCGGATTCGTAAGGGAGGAGTTCGCGGTCCCCGATCCTGCCCGGGACGGAATAGATGCGTTCGGTGCGCACGCACCCGTTGTTCACCCAGCAGGAATCCGGATTGTGCGAGCCGGCGTCCACGACCGAGACTTTGCCAGGCTCCCAATAGGCGACGTAGACGAGGATCTGCGTGCCGCCGCGGACATAGAGCACCTGTTTCGCCTGGCTGAAATTCAAGATACCTTGGGCGCTCGCCAACGCCGCTGAACTGCCGGCGATCGGAATCTCCCGTCGCGTCCAACCCGGGACTTCCGGCAAGGCCTGCCCGAGCTCGCCGGTGAAACCGCGCGGACGCGGGGGCGTGAATTCGGCGGCGAGCACGAGCGCGAGGAGCGCGACGAGCATGACCGAACCGAAGATGAGCAGGGCTTTGCGCATGTCAGAGGATGCGAGCCGGGATTCCGACGACGGTCACGGCCGCGGGGACGTCGGTGACGACGACCGCGCCGGCGCCGACGACCGCGCGGCTGCCGACGGTCTTGCCCGGAATGATGCTGGCCCGGGAGCCGAGGAAGACGCGATCCGCGACCCGGACGTGTCCGGTGATATCACACTGCGCGCTCAGCGAGGTCCACGGCCCGAGACGGGCGTCGTGTCCGATGGTGCAGTTGAGATTCACCATGGCGAACTCGCCTACGTCGATGTCGACGGAGAGGATCGCCCCGGGACAGACGACCACGCCGCGGCCGAGCGTGACCCGTGCGCCGATGATGGCCGAGGGGTGGACGAAGGTGAGGAACTCCGCCCCGGCGGCGACCAGAGGGGCGACAAGCTTCTCCTTGAGCGTCGGCATGCCGAGGCCGACGAGGTAGACCTGGTCGGGGGCCGGTCGATGCCCGGTCAACGGCAAGACGGGCGCGAACGAGCCGAAAGGCTTCAGGGCTTCGGGATTATCGTCCAAGAAGCCGGCGAGCTGCCACTGGCGGCCACAATCGGGATGCTGGCTCGCCCAGGCATAGAGTTCGCGGCCAAAGCCGCCGGCGCCGATGATGAGGAGCTTCTTCATGAGAGGGATTGGATAAGGTCGAGGAGATCGCCGACGGTCCGGCAGGCGCGGACCTGCGGGCCGCGGACCTCAAGGTCATGGACGTGTTCGCAATGGGACACGACGAGCAGGATGGCCAAGGAGTCCCAGCCGGGCAATGACCCGAGGACGGTCGCTTCGTCCGCCCGCGCGAGGACATCGACGTCCGCCTGCAAGGCGTTGAGCAGTTCAAGACGGTTCATCGCGGAAACGGGAGGATAGGCGCCACGGCGACGGAGCTGAGCTCGCCGGCGAAAGCGCCCCAGGAAAGGCCGACCCCATAGCCGCAGCCGGCGACCTTGAGCGGGCCCGCGCTGAGGCGATCGCCCAGCCCGTCGATGAGAGCGCAAGGAATCGAGGCCGAACTCTGGTTGCCATACTTCTCGACGACTCCCATCGGCGTACGGGCCTCGGTGACGCCGATCTTCTTGGCGAGCGTAGAGAGGATGAAACGGTTGGCCTGATGCAGGACGAGCGCATCCAGGGATTCGGGCGAGAGGCCGGCGTGTCGGAGGACGGACTGCACGGCGGCGGGGACTTGCCGAAGCGTGAAGCTGAAGACGTCGGGTCCGTTCATCGCGAGATTGGCGTCGTGGCGACGGTTGCCTTCTTCGTCCGCCTTTTCGTGCAACGGGCCACCGGGCTGACGCGCCCCACCCTGCTTGACGATGATGGCCTGGGCGCCGGAGCCATCCGCTCCGAGCACAAAGTGCCAAGGGGCCGACCGGCCGGTCTTTTCGATGAGCGTCGCCGAGCCGGCGTCTCCGAAGAGCGGATCGGCCGAACGGTCGCCTGGATTCGTGAGACGGCTGAGGGTGTCGCCGGCGCACAAGAGCACCCGGGCGGCGCCGCCGTGGGCACAAAGCAGGGCAGCTTGGTGCAGGCCGTAGACCCAGCCGGAACAGCCGAGCGAGAGATCATAAGCCGGAGCGGACTTGCTCAAGCCAAGCCGGCCATGCAGCAGCGAGGCGTTGTTCGGCTGGGAATGGTCAGGAGTCTGCGTGACGAAGATGACGGCGTCGATCGAGGTGGCATCCAGGCCCATCTCGGCGAGCAGACGCTCGGCGGCGTCAGCGCACAGATCCAGGGCGGTCACTCCCGGGGCGGCGACGCGGCGCTCGCGCAATCCGATCGTCTGGGCGGTGCGCTCCAGCGCCCCGCGTTCGATACCCGCGGCGAGTCCGTCCGTGATGAAATCACGCACGACCGAACCCGTGGTCACGGCCAGGCCGGCGACGCGGATGTGGGAGAGGGAGGAATGCATGGGCTAACGAGAGGACTGAGTTGAGGGCTGAATTGAGGACTGCGTGGAGGACTGGATGGAAGGCGGACTAGTGGCAGTGCAAAGGTGCAAATCGGAGCGGAGCTCCTGTGCAAAAGTGCAAAGGTGATTTTGAGGGCTAGGGCCAGGGCTGGGGCTAGAGCTGCATGAGACGGAGACGAGTTGATCGGGCTTATAGGGCGCGACGTAGTCTCGCCCCTACCTTGCGGCCACCGTTCGGCGGCCTAGCCCTGGCCCTAGCCCAAGCCCTAGCCCTGATATGTCTTCACGTTTGCACCTTTGCACAGGCCGTAGGCCGGTTTGCACTTTTGCACGTATAACGCTCTCAGCGCCCGGCAAACTGCCTCACCCAGGATTCGAGGCAGAGAATCGCGAGCAAAGGGTAAGCGGCATCGACCTCACCGCGCTTATCGGCTTCGAGCAAGGCGACCGAGCCCTCGCCGGAGAAGAGTCCGGTGGCGTCGAGCCGACCGGAACGCGCGAGCTCGCGGAGCCTCTCGCCATACACGCCATGCAGGAGCTGACGGAGCGGGAGACCGAAGCCAGCCTTGGGTCGCGCGAGGATTTCGTCCGGGAGGACGCCTTGCAGCGAGCGACGAAGAACGTGCTTCCCGGCCGGTCCGCTGATCTTGCGCTCATCTTCGAGGCGTTCGGAGAAGGCGACGAGATCCGGATCGAGGAACGGCAGGCGGACTTCGACGCCACACGCCATGGCCATCTTGTCGGTGTAGTTGAGGTTATGGTCCGCCAGGAAGTGCGCCCGATCGAGGTGCAGCATCTGGTTGAGCCGGCTGACGCCCGCGGGGAGTCTTTCGAGAGAACGGAGGAGAAGGTCGACAGGGCGGTGGGTGCCCAGGCTTTCGCGCAGGGCCGGACTCAGCGCCGGAGCCAAGGTGTCTTGGCTGATCCAGAGGAAGTAGCTCGCGAGACGTTCCGCGGGTTCCGCATCGGCGTAGCGGAAAAGTTTTCCCAGGCGGCGACCGAATGGCGTACGTGCGGACAGCCCTTGGGTCGAGCGACGCAGGTAGGCGCGCAAAGGACGCGGGGCCCAGGCCCAGTAACGTTCGGCCTGCAGCGCGGCATGACGACGATAACCGGTGAAGAGGTCGTCGCCGCCGGAACCGGAGAGCAGGACTTTGACACCGCGTTCACGGGCCTCACGACAGATGGCGTGGGCGGTGAAGGCGGCGACGTCCGCAGTCGGCTCGTCGAGCGTCCAGACCATGGCGTCCAAATCCTCGAGGGCGGCACCGCGAAGGACGGCATCATGCAAAGGCGCGCCAAGTCGTCGGGCCATGAGCTCGGCGTAAGG
>JBEDDU010000293.1:0-3017 GCA_041176065.1 Verrucomicrobiota bacterium
GCATCATGACGGGCTTCCCCGCCGCCGCCGACAAGTCCGGCCCCGCGATGCAGCTCTTCGTCCAGCAGGTCGGCCGCTATAAGAAGATCCGCATGATCGGCTCCGCCGCGCTCGCCCTCGCCTACGTCGGCGAAGGGGTCGCCGATACGTATTACGAGTCCGGCACCAATCTCTGGGACGTCGCCGCGGGGCTCGCGATCATCAAGGCTTCGGGCGGATACTACCGCCTGGTGCCGACCGGCAAGCGGCCGCTGAACTACGACCTCTGGGCCTCGGGCCGCGAGGAATGGACGCGTTGAACCCCTTCGGCGTGGACAAAAGGCGCGGGTCGGCTAGCTTGGCCACGTGCTCCTCGCCCTGCCCGCTCCGATCAAAGAAGCCGTGATCAAGCACGCGGCGGAGAACTACGCCGAGAAGATCCTCGGACAGGATTTCACCTCGATGGGCTTCTGGGTGGCCCTCGCGATGGTGCTCATCACCCTGCCCTTCCTCGGCCGACTCGCCGCCCGGCACTTCTTCGGCAAGGACGGCACCCTCGTGGGCATCGGCCTGACCGGCATCCTCTCGGTCGGACTCACCTTCGCGGCCATCTGCATGGCCGACACCAGCCTCACGGGCATCGTCCCTAAGTCGGTCGAAGTCCTGGTCATCTCCCTCTGCGCGGCCACGGTGGTGCTGCTCATCACCAGCGCCGCCAGCCAGGTCCTGAGCATGGCCTTCGGCCCTTCCCTGGGTCTGCAGCTGATCTTCTGGAACATCGTCTTCCTCGCGCAGCTGGCGACCCGCTTCCTGATGGATTTCTGGAAGCACGTCTGACGCAGCCCCATGAAAGCGTCCGTTGCCGCGTTCGTGTTCGCCTGGGCGGCTTGGGCGGTCACGGCGCCGCTCCACCCGACCCTCGACGGCAAGGTCGTGACGGGCTACCAAGGCTGGTTCCGGGCCGAAGGCGATGCCAGCGGCCTCGGCTGGGTCCATTACGGCCGGGGCAAAGGTTTCTCGCCGCAAGCCTGCTCCTTCGACATCTGGCCGGACCTCTCCGAATTCACCCCGGAAGAACGCTATCCTTCGCCTTTCAAATACCCCGACGGGAAGACCGCCGACCTTTTCAGCAGCGTCCACCCCCTGACGGTGCGCCGCCACTTCCGCTGGATGAGGGAGTATCGCCTCGACGGCGCGATGCTCCAACGCTTCGCGGTGAACCTGGGCAAGCACCGGGTCGAGGATTCGATGGACATGGTGCTGCGCCACTGCGTCGAGTCCGCCAACGCCGAGGGCCGCTCGTTGACGGTGATGTATGACCTCTCGGGACTGAAGCCCGATAAGTTTCCCATGGTCGCCGCGGATTGGCGCAGGCTCGTCGCCGCGGGCCAGACCAAGCAAGCCTGCGCCCAATACCATCAAGGCAAGCCCCTCGTCGCGCTCTGGGGTCTCGGCTTCAAGGATCGCGACCCCGCCCTCACGGAATGGAACACTCTGCTCGCCGACATCAGATCCACGGGCGCCGCGGTGATGCTCGGCATCCCGACCTACTGGCGCGAACAGAAGAACGACTGCATCACCGAGCCCGCCCTGCACGGGCTGCTGCGAAAGGCCGACATCCTCAGCCCCTGGACGGTCGGCCGCTTCGGCGACCCGAAGGGAGCGGCCAACCTGGCCGACAAAGTCTGGAAACCCGACCTGGCCTGGTGCAAAGCCGAGAGGAAAGCCTACCTCCCGGTCATCTTCCCCGGCTTCAGCTGGAGCAACCTGTCGGCTCTCCGCGGCGAGAAAGCCAAGCTCAACCAGGTGCCCCGTCTCGGCGGACGCTTCCTGTGGTCGCAGGCCGTCGCCGCCCGCACGGCCGGCGCCAGGAGCCTCTACGTCGCGATGTTCGACGAGATCGACGAAGGCACGGCCATCATGAAGTGCGGAGGACCGCGTCCGGTCGGCAGCTTCGTCAACCTCTCCGACGTCCCGACCGACCACTATCTCTGGCTCTCCGGCCAAGCCGGCCGGATGCTCCGCGGAGAGATCCCCGCGAGCTCCGACCTGCCTAAGCGCTGAGGGTCCTCAGCCGGTGGCCTGGAGGCCGGCGGCGATCGCGTTCAACGAGAGCAGCATCTGCGGCAGCAACGCCTCGGCCTCCTTGCGGTCGCCTTCGGCCACCGTCTTGCGCCATTCCTTCAGCAAGGCCACCTGCTGTTCGTGGAGAAGGTCGATGGCGGACTCGCGCAGGGCGATGACCTTGCGGAGGCGCGGACGGCCCTCGCTGAGCTTGGAGCCCGAAAGTTCGTCGAGCATCCGGCGGGCCAGGTTATGTTCCGCCAGGATGCGGTTGAGGAACAACGCGCGCAGCTTCTTGTCGGTCACGAGGCCGCCGTAGAGCTTCATCATGCTGCGGTTGGAAGCCAGGACGCTGGTGGAAGCGTTCTTGAGCATGTAACGCAGCGGCGCCCAGTCGTCGTAGTTCTTCCGGATGATCTCGAAGCCCTTCGGATCCTCCTCCTTCAGGCGGGCCAGGCCGGAGCCGACGCCATACCAGCCGGAGAGATAGAAACGGGCCTGGCTCCACGCGAACACCCAGGGGATGGCGCGCAGGTCCTCGAGCGAGGCCGCGCCGGTGCGGCGGGACGGACGGGAACCGATGCGGCTGGCCTCGATGACGTCGATCGGGGTCGCCTGACGGAAGAATTCGATGAAGCGCGGGGTGCGGATGAGGTCCTGGTAGGCCTCGCGCGAGTACTCGGCGAGGCGGTCCATGACCTTGGCCTGGGCGGCCTCGCTGCGGACGGCGACGTCGTGCAGCAAGGTGTTCTGCGTCACGCCGGCGGTCAGCAGCTCGAGGTTGTTCACCGCGGTGATGTGGTTCGCGTATTTCTGGGTGATGCTCTCGCCCTGCTCCGTCACGCGCATCTCGCCCTGGATCGAACCTTGCGGCAACGCGTCGATGAAACGGTGCGTGGGGCCGGCGCCGCGGGAGATCGTGCCGCCGCGGCCGTGGAAGAAGACGATGCGCACGCCATGCTTCTCGCCGACGG
>JBEDDU010000294.1:0-2521 GCA_041176065.1 Verrucomicrobiota bacterium
CCTCGAGCTGCGTACGCAGCTGGCCGAGCAGGGTGGGGGCGCCATGCTGCCACGGGTGTTCTTCGAAGGCGACGCCGCCCGGCTTGGCCAGGGCGACCCAGCCGGCGCCGTGGGCCAGGACATCCATGCGCACGGCCTCTTCGCCGAGCAGGCCGGCGGCGAAACCGATGGAGGCGGGGAGCGGTGCGGACATCTTCAGGAACAAAAAAACCCCGGCGCCGAGGCGACGGGGTCGGTGAGGGGCTGACCCCGCATCACTTCTTGGCGGCGGCGAGCTTCTTCGCGAGGCGAGCCTTGATGCGGTTCGCCTTGTTGCGATGGATCACGCCGGACTTCGCGGCCTTGTCGGCGGCGGAAGCGACCTGGGAGGCGGAAGCGGCGACGTTGGCACCGGTCAGGCTCTTGACGAGGCCCTTGAGGCGGGTGCGGACGATCTTGTTGTGCTCGGCGCGACGGGCGGTCTGGCGGATGCTCTTCTTGTTAGCTTTGATGTTGGCCATGTGTGTCAGTAGGGAAGCCGTGGGCGGCCCTCGGAGTCAACGCGGATTTAAGGGATCAGGGCAGGGAGAGGCCCCCTTGGGAGGGGCCTCATGCGTCCTGCTGGTGGAAGGGGTGGGATTCGAACCCACGAACAGCGAAGCTGAACGGATTTACAGTCCGCGACCTTTAGCCACTTGGATACCCTTCCGGCCAACAGGACGGGCAACTTGGCACTGCCGCAGGTCCATGACAAGCGCTTTCGCTGGTCTTAAAGGTCCTTTCTGCCGGCGAACGGCGGAAGATTACCCCTTTCCACCCTCGGGCGGACCGTTAGGGTCTCAGGCATGCCTGCCGCGCCGCTGATCGTGCTCATCGACGGGGAATGCGCCCTCTGCAACGGGTCGGCCGCCTGGTTCGCCCGGCGCAACCGGTCGGGACGTCTCCTCTTCGCCATCAACCGTGGCGAGGTCGCCCGCGTGGCCGGCGAGCCGCCCGGCGGCGACCCCGACACGATCGTCGTCTGGGACGGCTCGCGTCGACTGGTCCGTTCGGCGGCCGTGCGTGCCATGCTGGTCGCCGTGGGCGGAGGCTGGGCTTCCCTCGCCGCCGTGGCCGGCTGTCTGCCGGTCAGCTGGCTTGATTTCGTCTACGACCAGGTCGCCCGGCGTCGTCATCGCTTCGCCGGCCCGTCCGCCTGTACGCGCTTGAGCCCGTACGATCTCGCCGAGTAGAAAGACGGTGATGAAGCTCCTGCCCCGTGCCCTTCTGCTCGCGAGCGTCGCGTGCCTCGCGGGATGCTCCCTCTTGCCGGATTCGAAGCGAGACCAGGCGCAGTTGAACGAGCGGCTGCAGAACGACGACGACGAGCGCAAGGCGCGCCTGAAGGCCAAGGGCACGCTCAGCCCGCAGGAGTATGAGATCATGGCGCGCAAGATGGGCTGGACCACCGAGGGCAAGGCCGGCCTGCCGCCCCCGCCTTCGGTCGAAGAACTGGAGAAGCGCGTGAAGGCCGCGGAGGCCAGGCCCTGATGGCCTACGTCCTGCGACGGCTGCTGGAGATGGCCCCCGTCCTCCTCGTGGTGGTCGTGGCGACGTTCTTCCTCGCGCACGCCGTGCCGGGCGGTCCCTTCGACAAGGACCGTCCGCTGCCCGCCGAGGTCAAGGCGCGCCTCGAGGAGTATTACGGCCTCGACCAGCCGCTGCCCAAGCAGCTCGGCAACTACGTCGTCAACCTCGCGCAAGGAGACCTCGGTCCCTCGCTCAAGTATCCCGGCTGGACCGTGCGCGAAGTCATCGGCTCGCGCATCGGCGTCTCGTGCGCGCTCGGTTTCACCGCGCTCTTCATCGCCGTCCTCATCGGCGTGCCCGTGGGCGTGCTCGCCGCCTCACGGCCCAACAGCTGGCTGGACCGGGTCCCGATGGGCTTCACGCTCGTCGGCATCTGCGTGCCCTCGTTCGTGCTCGGCCCGATCCTCGCGCTCGTCTTCGCGCTCGGCTTGGGCTGGCTCCCGCCGTGCGGCTGGGGTGAGCCGGAACACTTCATCCTGCCGGCGGTCACGCTCGGCCTGATCACGGCCGCGCCGCTCGCGCGCCTCACGCGCGGTTCGCTGATGGAGGTGCGCTCGCTGGACTACGTGCGCACCGCGCGCGCCAAGGGCGTGCCGCCGCTGCGCGTCTGGTTCGTCCATGCGCTCCGCAACGCGCTGCTGCCCGTCGTCACCTACCTCGGCCCCGCCGCCGCCGGCCTCGTCTCCGGCTCCTTCGTGGTCGAATCGCTCTTCGACGTCCCGGGCATGGGCCGTCTCTTCGTCACCGCCATCATCAACCGCGACGTCATGTTGATCCTCGGCACGACGATCGTGTATGCGGCGGCGCTGCTCTTCCTCAACCTCGCGGCCGACCTGGCCTCGGAGAGCGGCTGGCAGCGTTTCCGGAAGGACCGCGTCGCCGTCTGGTCCGGCTGGTTCCTGCTCGCGGTCGCGGCCGTCTGCTTCCTGTCGCCGTGGGTCGCCCCTTATTCCTACATGGAGCAGGACCTCGC
>JBEDDU010000295.1:0-3520 GCA_041176065.1 Verrucomicrobiota bacterium
CCCGGGCACCTCCATCGGCGACATGCTCGCCCTGGTGCAGGAGAAGCGCGGGATCTGCGAGCGCACCGAGACCATCGACGGCGACCGCGTGGTCCTCGTCTGCCTCCTCCCGCTCAACGAGATCCTCGTCGACTTCAACGACCGCATGAAGTCCATCACCCGCGGCTACGGTTCGATGGACTATGAGCTCGGCGAATACGTGACCTCCGACCTCGTGAAGATGGACATCCGCGTCAACGAGGAGCCGGTCGACGCCTTCTCCTCGATCGTCCACGCCTCCAAGGCCGAAGGCCGCGGCCGCGCGCTCTGCGAGAAGCTCAAGGAGCTCCTGCCGCGCCAGCTCTTCAAGGTCGCCATCCAGGCGGCCGTGGGCTCCAAGGTCATCGCCCGCGAGACGCTCGGCTCGGTCGGCAAGGACGTGACCGCGAAGTGCTACGGCGGCGACATCACCCGTAAGCGCAAGCTCCTCGAGAAGCAGAAGGAGGGCAAGAAGCGCATGAAGCAGATCGGCAAGGTCGACATCCCGCAGGAGGCCTTCATCAAGATCCTCAAGAACGAGGGCTGAGGGCCCAGTTCGGGCTTTCCCTCCGGGCGTCCTCCGCTAACTTCGGGGGAGTCCCCATGTCTTTCTACTACCGTCGCAAGCTCCGTAAGATCGGCAAGGCCTTGCTCGAGGGTTCGGAGAAGGTCCACCTCTACCGCGGCGACGTCCTGTCCCGCGAGGACCTGAACGAGCAGCTGGAACTGGCGGACAAGGTCCGCGCCGCCACGCGTGACCGCACGATGGAGGTCACCCAGATCGAGGTCCTCCTCAACAAGCTGCACGAGGTGCTCGTGCGCAACGGCGGCAAGGTCTACCCGGTCTCGGCCGGCACGGATTGGACGGAGATGATCGTGATGGCCGCCATCGTGGCGGGCGCGATCCGCAGCTTCTTCCTGCAGCCTTTCAAGATCCCGACGAATTCGATGTGGCCCACGTACAACGGCATGACCGCCGAGGTGCGCGCGCCCGAGGATCCGGAGCCGAGCTTCGCCCGGCAGGCGCTCGACAAGCTGCAGTGGACCTGGACCTACGTGATCCCCGCCGAGGCTTCCGGCGAGGTGGCCATCCCGATCGTGGCCCAGCGCGTCGGCGACGACCGGATGGAATACGGCCTGCGCAGCCGTACCCGCGAATCCGATGACGGCATCGCCGGGACGGGCCTGCTGCGCGGCGGCCGCGACAAGTATGAGATGCTCGTCGGCGACAGGCTCCAGGTCGTCAAGGTGCCCGCCGACTTCGGCTTCGAGGCCGTGATGCTGCGCACCTATTTCCCCGAGGAGGCCAAGCTGAAGCTGCCGCGTCAGGACGCGGACCGCTGGCGCGTGGTCTTCGCCAAGGCCGCCCGGGAAGGTCGCATCCGGCGCGGGCCTTATGGTCCGGTGCTGCTGACCGGCAAGAAAGCCGAGGCCGGCAAGCCGCTCTTCAATTTCGACATCCTCACGGGCGACATGCTCTTCGTGGACCGGATGTCCTATCACTTCGTCGAGCCGTCCCGCGGCGATACGTTCGTCTTCCGCACGAACAACATCCCGGGCCTGAACGATCAATACGGTCAGCCCTCCCAGAGCTATTACGTGAAGCGGCTCGCCGGCGTGCCCGGACAGAAGCTGCGCGTGGGCCCGCAGGGCGAACTCTTCGTCGACGGCCAGGTCGTCACTTCGCCCGAGCCGATGGTGCTCAACAGCCGTCGCGCGATGGCCCAAGGTTATTACGGTTACCTGCCGGACGCCGGCGGCGATCGCTACGCGCTGCCGCTGGACAAGGAATACACGGTCACTCCCGGACATTATTACGCCCTCGGCGACAATTCGGCCAACAGCTTCGATTCCCGCGGCTGGGGCGAAGTGCCCGCCAAGGACGTCGTCGGCAAGCCGCTCTTCATCCTGCACCCCTTCACGTCCCATTGGGGGCCGGCGAAGTAAGGGGCGGACATGGTCCGCCCAGGGTAATGTGGGCACGTGGGCAAGTTGACATGGGGGTTGTTTCAACAGCCTTGCCAGCGTGTCCCCGTGTCACCATGCCCCCTGTGTAACAATGGCTTGGACGATTTACCGCCACTACAAAGGCAACCATTACCTCCGGCTCGGGGTGGCGGCGCATTCCGAGGATCTTTCGCCGCAGGTCGTCTACCGCTGCCTCTACGATAATCCCGAGGCTCGTACGTGGGTGCGTCCGCAGCCGATGTTCGAAGGCACGATCGAGGACGGGCGTCAGCGTTTCACGCCGGTGGGGCGTCTGCGGCTGGTGCAGCCTGAAGACCTGCGCGCCGTCCTGGCCTTCGGTTACGACGCCTGGAAGCACGGCAAGACCTTCGAGCAATACTGCGCGGACAAGGACAGCGACCCGAACCATGTGCGCGGCACACGTTACCTGCTCGAAGACGTCTCGGGCCGTCCCGTCTCGGCTCTCAACGTCCTGCGCTTCCGCGAAAGCCTCATCGGCCTGGCGTCCGTGGCCACGTCGCCGGAGCAGCGGGGCAAGGGCTACGCGTCGCTGCTGCTGCGCGCGGTCATCGAGCTCCATCGCTTCGCCCAGCCTGACACGCGTTTCCTGCTCTTCTCCGAAGTGAAGCCGACGATCTACGAACGCCACGGCTTCCGCGTCCTGCCGGCCGAGCACCAGCGCTTCCCGAAGTCCTTGGCCATGGCCACCGGTGACGCTCCGCTGAGCGCGACCGAAGCCGAGTTCCTGAAGGCCTACTTCTAGGCTTACTTCTTCGCCGGAGAGGCCAAGGCGACCTTCTCGAGCCACTCCGCGATCTTCGGCTTTTCCTTCTCGCCGAAGGCGTGGCCGACGCCGGCCATCTCGCTGCCGACCACGGTCGCGCCCTTGGCCTTCAAGGCGGCAGGCAGGTGGCTGGTGTTCGGCTTATTGGAGCCTTTCAACTCGCCCCAGCAGGCGTAGGCGAACTTGCCCTTGAGGTCATTCAGGGCGCCGAGCGAGGAGTAGGCGGTGCCGCCGCCGTCGACGAAGAGGAAGACGCCAAAGTGATCGGTGAGCCGGGGCTTGGCGCTGAGGCGGAGCATGCCGTCGATGGCGTGGCCGCCGTTGCTGAAGCCGGCGATGATCGAGCGCGAGCGGTCGAGGTTGGGGATGACCTTGGCGATCTCCTCCAGCATGAAGCGGTGATAGGCCCAGACCTTGCCGTAGTCGCCGACCATGTTCGCCTGCTTAGGATTGTTGGCGCCTTTCGGGTAGGGTAGGCCGACGAGGATGAAGTCGCCGGCGGGCAGGAAGGAGCCGTTGGGCTGGTTGCCGCCTTCGCCGCCGCCGAGCCAGGCGACGAGCGGGTATTTCTTCGCCGCATCATAGTTGGCCGGAAGCTTCAGATAGCACGCCGCTCGGGCGCCCTTGCGATCCACGGTCAGTTCAGGGAAATCGAACCGCAGCGTAGCGCCGGGCGCGACCTGGGCTTTGAGTTCCGTCCGCGGCACCGCGGCCTCGGTCGCCGTCGCGGGCTTATCCGCTGCCACCAAG
>JBEDDU010000296.1:0-10961 GCA_041176065.1 Verrucomicrobiota bacterium
GGAAGTATGGGTGGGGCTGTGCATGCATGGGCCATGCGCGCATGGCTCAGCCTCATGTTGATTTCAGGTCTGACGGGCTGCGCCATGCGGCCGGACTTAGGCCGGCTGGAGCCGGTGCGGACCTGGAAAGCCGCCGAGGCGAACCAAGGCGTGGCCGTCGACGCGGAGCACTTCTACGCCATCGGTGACCGGGCCATCGGTAAATATGAGAAGGCCACCGGCCGGAAGGTCGCCGAGTGGAAGGCGCCGGCCGGCTCGCCGGTGAAGCATCTCAACTCCGGGGTCGTCGTCGGCGGGCAGCTGCTGGTAGCCCATTCCAATTTCCCGGCCAAGCCGGACGAGAGCAGCCTCGAGTATTTCGACGTCGAGGCCCTGCGGCCGGCCGGCCGCAAGATCTTCGAACAACCGCCGGGATCCTTGACCTGGCTCGTGCCGGCGGGCGACGGCTGGCTGGCGTGCTTCGCGCATTATCGTCTCAACAGCGACCCGGCCCGGAGCCGTCTCGTCCGCTTGGACGCGCGCTGGGAGATCGTGGACAGCTGGACCTTTCCGGCGGAGCTGCTGGCTCGCTTCGGCGCCTTCAGCAGTTCCGGCGGCGGGTACGCGCTCGACGGTCGGGTGTGGGTCACCGGACATGACGCCCGTGAACTGTACGTGCTCGAGCTCCCTGCGGGCGGCGGGCCGGCGCGTTGGGTCGGCACCGTCGGTTTCGAATCGAAGGGGCAGGCCTTCGCCTGGGATCCGGGCCGTCCGCAGGAGCTGTATTCCATCCAGCGGAAGACCCGCGAGGTCATCGTCTCACGGCAGGCCGCGGGACGTCCCTAAGCAGGCTTGTTTTCAGGACGCTTTCGGCTGAAGGTGGGTCAACCCCATGCGCAGCCTCCTGTTCCTCTTTTGTGCCGTCGTCGCCGTCGCGGCGGAGCGACGTCCCAACCTCATCTACATCCTCGCCGACGACCTCGGCTACGGGGACCTCGGTTGCTACGGCCAGAAGGTCATCCAGACCCCGGAGCTCGACCGGATGGCCAAGGAAGGGGTCAGGTTCACCCAGTTCTATGCCGGTGCGACCGTCTGCGCCCCCTCTCGGAGCGTGCTGATGACCGGGATGCATCATGGCCACACCCGGGTGCGCGGCAACGCCGGTCAGAAGAATCCGGCGGCCCAGGCGCTGCGCGAAAACGACCTGACGGTCGCCAAGCATCTCCAGGGGGCGGGCTACAAGACCGCCTTGATCGGCAAGTGGGGCCTGGGCGACGTCGGCGCGGCCGAGACGGGGCTGCCGCGCAAGCAGGGCTTCGACGAGTTCTTCGGCTTCCTGAACCAGCACCACGCGCACAACCATTTCCCGGATTTCCTGTGGCGGAACGAGACCAAGGAAAGCCTCCCGAACGTCGTGACCCCGGTCGGCGACACCGGCGCGGGCTATGCCACCAAGATGGAGAAATTCGCCGACGACCTCTTCGCCGAGGAATGCCTGCGCTTCGTCGAACGCAACCGCGACCGACCCTTCTTCCTCTACTGGTCCATGGTCGTCCCGCACGCGAACAACGAGCGAGCGGGCGCGCTGGGCGACGGCGCGGACGTCCCGGACTACGGGCCTTACGCCGAGAACGCCTGGCCCAAGCCGGACAAAGGGCAGGCCGCGATGATCACGCGTCTGGATGGTTACGTCGGACGCATGCTGGCCAAGCTCAAGGAGCTCGGTCTCGAGAAGGACACCTTGGTCGTGTTCACCAGCGACAACGGACCGCACAACGAAGCCCGGCATGACCTGACGCGCTTCAATCCCAGCGGGCCGTTCAGCGGCATCAAGCGCTCCCTGACGGACGGCGGCATCCGCGTGCCGTTCATCGCCTGGTGGCCGGGGCGGATCGCTCCGGGTCGCGAGACCGGGCATGTCGCCTACGCCGGGGACTTCTTCGCGACCGCGTCGGTCCTGGCCGGCAAGGACGTGCCTGCGGGTCTGGACTCGCTCAGTTTCGTCCCGACCTTGACCGGGCAGGGTACGCAGCCCGCCCATGACTTCCTTTATTGGGAATTCCACGAAGGTGGGTTCAAGCAAGCCGCCTTGTTGGACGGACGCTGGAAAGGCATCCGCGGCGGCGCGCCGGACCGTCCGGTGCGGCTTTATGACCTGCGCAACGACATCGCCGAGCAGAAAGACGTCGCAGGGGAGCATCCCGAAATCGCCCGTCGGATCGGCGACTATCTCCTGACGGCCCGGACCGAGTCCGCGGACTGGAAGCCCGTCTGGCAGGCCGGCTCGGGCAAGAAACAGCCGTCCAAGAAGAAATGACCATGCGCGCCGTCTTTGCTTTGTTGTCCGCAGGAATCGCCGCCTTCGCCGTCGAGCCCGGCTTGGTCCGTTCGGAGTTCATCTTCGAGACCAACCCCGTGCCGAGCTGTCATGCGACGACGATCGTCGAGGCTCGGGACGGTTCGTTGGTCGCCGCTTGGTTCGCGGGCGAAGCCGAAGGTAAGCCGGACGTCTCCATCTGGACGGCCCGTTTCATCGATGGCAAGTGGACGGCGCCGGCCAAGTTGGCCGAAGGACTCCAGCCGGACGGCAAACGTTTCCCGTGTTGGAATCCGGTCCTGTTTCAGCCCAAGGAAGGCCCGCTCCAGTTATATTACAAGGTCGGCCCCAACCCGGTCGAATGGTGGGGCTTGCTCCGTCTGAGCGATGATAACGGCAAGACCTGGGGGGAGCCACGTCGACTGCCCGACGGCATCCTCGGCCCGATCAAGAACAAGCCCGTGCAGCTGAAGGACGGCACGATCCTTTCCGGCAGCAGCGCCGAAGGTCTGAAGGTCGGCCCCTCGTGGCAGATCCATTTCGAACGGAGCCGCGACAACGGGGTCAGCTGGGAGAAAATCAAAGTCGAGCAAGGGCAGGGCGATCCTGCTTCCATCCAGCCGAGCACCTTGTTCCTTAAGGACGGTTCGCTCCTGTCGATAGGTCGGACCCGGAACGGCAAGGTCTTCAGTACCATCTCAAGCGACCAGGGGGCCACCTGGTCCAAGGTCGAACTCACCGACCTGCCCAATCCGAATTCGGGCACGGACGCCGTCACCCTGAAGGACGGACGCCATCTCCTGATCTATAATCACACCGCCAAGGGACGCAGTCCGCTGAATCTCGCGGTCAGCAAGGACGGTATCACGTGGGAAGCCGCGATGGTCTTGGAAGACGAGCCTAAGGCCGAGTTCAGCTACCCGGCGATCATCCAGTCGTCGGACGGCCTCGTCCACATCACCTACACGTGGAAGCGCAAGCTCGCCAAGCATGTCGTCGTGGACCCGACCAGGATCGTCGCGAAGCCGATGGAAGGTTCGGCCTGGCCGAAGGCGGCTGACTCATCCGGCCAGGCCGGCTTGGAGCGTCTGAAATATAACAATCCCGGACTCGTCGTGGATCTCGGTGTCGGCCTGTGGGCCTGGCCCTTGCCCATGGACGTCGACGGCGACGGGAAATATGAGCTCGTCGTCAATTGTCCCGACAAGCCTTCGAACGGCGTCTATGTCTTCCGAGCAGACGCGGATACCGCCAAGCGCCCGTTGCCCGTCTTCAAGCCCGGTATCCGGATCAGCAAAGGCATGCAGAACGTCGAGCTCAGCTGGGGCGCCGATGGCAAGCCGCGGGTGCTGTCGCCCGGCGTCGAATATCCAGATTTCGCCCGTACCGGTCTCGAATCGGGCAAGAAGCTGCCCATCCCCTCGAACGTCCATCCGAACAAGGTGCGCGCCAATATGTGGAAGTATGCCGACTATGACGGCGACGGCCGGACCGACGTCATCATCGGCGTCGGAGATTGGACGGACTACGGTTGGGACAATGCGTATAACGAGAAAGGCGTCTGGATCAAAGGCCCGCTGCGGGGATTCGTGTACGTCGTCCGGAACGAAGGCTCGAACGAGCAGCCCAAATATGGACGTCCGACGAAGGTAGTCGCCGGCGGCAAGGATCTCGAAGTCTTCGGCTGGCCCTCGCCGAACTTCGCGGACTTCGATGGTGACGGCGACCTCGACCTGCTTTGCGGCGAGTTCCTGGACGGCTTCACCTATTTCGAGAACATCGGGTCACGCACCGAGCCGAGCTATGCGGCCGGACGACGACTGACCCTGCCGCCGGACATCACCACCGGCGCCCGCTCGTCGGCTTGGAAGGCGACGGCGGAGGCGAAGAAGCTGCCGGGCTCGCCGCGGGCCCTGACCATGGACCTCGAGATGATCACTCCCGTCGCCTTCGACTGGAACAAGGACGGCAAGCTGGACCTCGTGGTCGGAGACGAGGACGGACGGGTCGCCTTGATCGAGAACACCGGCAAGTTCACCGCCGACCACACGCCGCTGTTCCTCCCGCCCAAATATTTCAAGCAGCAGGCGGATGACATCAAGTTCGGCGCCCTGGCCACCCCGGTCGGCTTTGATTGGGACGGTGACGGGGACGTCGACATCATCTCCGGCAACACCGCCGGCTACGTGGCCTTCTTCGAGAACCTCAGCGGGTCGGGCGTCGCCAAGCCCAAGTTCGCCGCGCCCAAGCTGCTGCAGGCGGACGGCAAGACCTTGCGGATCATGGCCGGACAGAACGGCAGCATCCAGGGTCCCGCCGAAGCCAAGTGGGGCTACACCACGCAGACCGTCGCGGATTGGGATGGCGACGGCCTGCCGGACCTCATCGTCAATTCCATCCTCGGCAAGGTCGTCTGGTATCGGAACGTCGGCACGCGCAAGGAGCCCAAGCTCGCCGCCGCCGCGCCGATCGAGGTCGAATGGCAGGGCGCCCAGCCGGCGCTCGCCTGGGGCTGGATGAAGCCGAAAGGCAAGGCCTTGCTCACCCAGTGGCGGACGACACCGGTCGCCACCGATTGGAACAAGGACGGCCTCACCGACCTCGTGATGTTGGATCAGGAGGGTTATCTCGCCTACTTCGAGCGGGCCAAGGTCGAGGGTAGGCTCGTGCTCCTGGCTCCTCGTCGGGCTTTCTGCGGCGAGGACGGCAAACCCTTGCAGCTGAGCAAGGGCGTCGCCGGACGCAGCGGTCGTCGCAAGCTGTGCGTCACCGACTGGGATGGGGACGGCAAGGCCGACTTCCTGCTCAATTCCTCCAGCGCGAACCTGCTCCGGCAGGTCGGGTTCAAGGACGGCAATTGGCTGTTCAAGGACGAAGGCCCGCTCGTGAAGCAGAACATCGAAGGCCATGACGTCAGCCCGACTACCGTCGATTTCGACGGGGACGACATCCCGGATTTCCTCGGCGGCGCCGAAGACGGCAAGTTCTACTACCTCAGGAATCCGAGGTCATCGGCCGCTCGTTGATCACTCCGGCAGCTTACGATTCGCGACCCCATCCTTGCCGGGCGCAAGGATGTTGCCGTGGAAGCGCAGGCCGCGAGGCGTCTTAGGACCGTCGACGGGGCCTGCGATCACGACCGCGTAGCGGTAGCGCGGGGCGCCGATGCAGTGGAGGAGGTTCCCTTGTACGATGACGTCGGCGAGGGGAGGGTCATCGGGCTGCTGGCCCGTATCGAATTTGAAGGGCGAGCGATCGTCACCCCAGATCCAGCGGGCGTCGCCGTGTCCGAAGTCCGAGATGATGTTGGCCGAGATGACGGAGCCGCCGTCGGCATTGGCGGTCTCAGGCTTGTCCGGTTGGCCGGGGTGGGCGGCCGCGCCAGGCATCAGGCCGATCGCCCAGAGCGAGTTCTTCACGAACTGGTTGCCCGTGATGAGGACATTGCGAGAGCCATGCATGGCCTTCATCCCCATGAAGCTGTTGGTGATCACGTTATGGGCCACGATCACGTGGTCCGCATGCAGGTCGATGCCTTGGGCGGCGTTCTCGATGTGGTTGCCGAGGATGCGGGTCAGGTCGCTCGCTTCGGGTGCGGTCACCACGATACCCGAGCCTTGCTGCCAGTTATCGGTATAACCAGTGTCCCACGTCTCCTGGCTGAGGAGCTTCCCTTTGATCGGATTCTTCTTCGTCCAGACGCCGAGCAGGTGCGCCTTCTTGAGCGCTTCGGTCGGACGAAAGATCTCTTCGACGACCGTATTCCCTTCGATGAGCGTGCCTTGGCTGGCCGTTACTTGGATGCCCGTGCCATCGGTGCAGTTGAAGGCGTAGCCCCAGTCGAGGCTTCTGGTGCGGTCATCGACGGAGACGCGCATGTAATTCCGGACTAGGCAGCCGGTCACGCGGGCGAAGCGGCATTCACGTAGGGCAAGGGCTCCGGTCGGGGATTGGTTATCGAGGATGCGGACCTGATCGACACGCAGGTAAGAGCAGCGGATGGCCAGCAGACCGGACTTGCGGGCGACCGTCTTGCCGGCGGCGCGGGTCAGGGTGATGTCGCGCAGGAGGACATCCTTGAGGCCGTCGATCTCGAGGATCGGTTCGTCGGGGTTCTCCTGGATGATGCGACCTGGCCCTACGAGGCCCGCACCATCGCCACGGAGCACCAGCTTGCGCGAGATGGGATAGTCACCGGCGGGAAGCGTGAGGACTTTGCCCGGTTGCGCGTCGAGGGCTGCTTGGAGGTCGGCGTAGCCGGCGAACTCGGCGGCGAGGGCGTTCACGCAGAGCGCGAGGGTCAGGGCGAGGAAGTGGGGTCGCATCGTCGGTCAGCCTAGGACAACACCGCCCTTATCGGGTTGCTAGATTAATGATAAACGACAGCAATGGAGCACCCCATGAAACGTCGCGATTTCCTCACCGCTTCGGCCTTAGCCTTGTCCGCCGCCTTGCTGCGGGCCCAGGGGGCCGGACGTCCGCTGACCGTCGGCGTCATCGGGCATACCGGCCAGGGCAACTACGGCCACGGCGAGGACACCGTCTGGTTGCAGATCCCGGGCACACGCATCGTCGCGGTCGCGGATGCCGACCCCAAGGGTTTGGCGGCCGAAGCCAAGAAGCTCGGGGGCGTGAAAGCCTATGCCGACTATAAGGTCATGCTGGACGAGACCAAGCCGGACATCGCGGCGATCTGCCCGCGGCACATCCATGAGCATCATGAGATGATCCTCGCGGCGGTCGGCGCCGGCGTGAAAGGCATCTACATCGAGAAACCCTTCGTCCGGACTCTGGCTGAAGCCGACGAAGTCGTGAAACTCTGCGCCGCGAAAGGCGTGCGCCTCGCGATCGCGCATCGCAACCGTTATCACCCCGTCATCCCGCTCGCGAAGAAGCTCGTCGAAGCGGGCGAGATCGGGGAGCTCATGGAAGTCCGTGTACGCGGAAAGCAGGATCATCGCGGAGGCGGCTTGGACCTATGGGTACTGGGCGGACATGGCTTCAATCTCGCGACCCTGTTCACCGGTCCGGCCACCTCGTGTCAGGCCAGCATCCTCGTCGAAGGACGTCCGGCGACCCAAGCAGACATCCGTCCCGGCGACGAAGGCGTCGGACCGATCGTCGGCGATGAGATCCACGCCCGATATGAGACCAAGAGCGGCATCCCGCTTTATTTCGATTCCAAGAAAGGCACCTGGACCAAGGGGACGCCGTTCGGCGCTCGTCTGATCGGGACCAAGGGAGTCATCTCGCTGCAGATCGACGAGGAACCCGTCGCCATCTTGGAACGTGACGGCAAGAAGACGCCGATCACGACCGGCGGCATCGGTCAGCCGGAGCCCATCAAGGATATCCGGCTGGTCAACGGCGGACACCATGGCGCCATCCGCGACCTGCTGGCAGCGATCGCCGAGAGGCGCGAGCCCCTGTGCGGGCCGGAAGCCGGACGGGAGACCGTCGAGCTCACCCTCGCCGTCTTCGCTTCGTTCGCCGCCGGTGGCGCCAAGGTCACGCTCCCGCTGGCCGAGCGCGGTCACCCGTTGAAGTAAGCCTCATTTCTTCTTCGGACCGGCCTTTTTGCCGTTGCGCGGCTCCTCGCCCCAGTTGTTGCGGGCGGGGCCTTGCCACGGGTCGACGAAGCTGGAGGCCGCCCAGTCATCCCATTGCTGGATGAGCAGCCCGGCGACGGCCTTATTCACGCCGATCAGGTCGTGCTGCTCGGTGCGGTCTTCCTCGATGTTGTAGAGTTCCCACGGACCCTTGAGCTTCATCACCGCCTTCCACGGACCGCTGCGGACGGCGCGATTACCCTCGTGTTCCCAGAAGATCGGCTTCACGCGATGGAGCGGCCGGCCTTCGAAGGCGGGGCGCAGGCTGATCCCCTCCATCGGCAGGATGCGGTGGCCGGCGAACGTCGCGGGGTAGGTCGCGCCGGACAGGTCGACCGCCGTGGCCATCACATCGATCAGATGGCCGGGCTGTTTCTCCAACTGCCCATGACGGTCGGTCGGGATCCCTTTCGGCCACTGGGCGATGAGCGGGGCGCTGATGCCGCCTTCATGGGTGAAGTGCTTGTACCGGCGGAAGGGCGTGTTGTTGAGCGTGGCCCAGCTCATGCCGAGGAAGACCTTGGAATCGGCCGAGCCGAGGACCTCGCCTTCGCTGATGCCGCGCGGGCCGCCTTCGGCGTTGCCGCCGTTGTCGCTGAGGAAGAGGATGAGCGTATCGTCGAGCATCCCGCGTTCCTTCAGGCCGGCGACCATGCGTCCCACGCTCTGGTCGACGCAGTCGAGCATCGCCGCGTAGACCGCCATGATGTTGTCATAGCGGTCCTGTTCCTCGGGTGAGAGGGAGTCCCAGGCCGCGACCTCCGCGGGGCGGGGCGACAAGGGCCATTTCGGGTCGACCAGGCCCATCGCGATCTGGCGGGCGTGGCGTTCGGCGCGGAGCTTGTCCCAGCCGCCCTTGTATCTGCCTCGATACTTCGCGATGACCTCGGCGGGAGCCTTGAGCGGGAAGTGCGGGGCGCCATGGGCGAAATACAGGAAGAAAGGCTTCTGCTGCTGCTTCGCGTCGTCGACGAACCTCAGGGCCCAATCGGTGAACATGAATGTCGAATACCATTCGCCGGAGCCGACCTTGGGGTCTTCGGCGGGCGTCTCCACGCCGTCGAGGTAGACGAATTCCGTGCCCGGCTTATGTTTTTCGTGCGGGAAGTAGAGTTCGCCGTAGCGGGTCGTGGCCGTGCGTTGGAAGCCCTTGTTCCAAGGCGTCGTGCCGGCCTGCTGGCCGAGGTGCCACTTGCCGACCATCGACGTATGATAGCCGGCGGAGCCCAGGACCTGGGCGATCGTCACCGCGCGGTCGTGGAGGCGGCCGTGGGTGCCGAGCGAGGTCGGGATCCGCATCCCGTCGAGGAAGCCCATCCCGGCCTGGTGGGGATACAACCCGGTGAGCAGGGAGGCGCGGGTCGTGCTGCAGCGCGCCGTGTTGTAGAACTGCGTGAAGCGCACGCCTTGCCTGGCCAGCCCGTCGATGTTCGGCGTGGGGATCTCGCCGCCATAGCACCCGAGGTCGGACCAACCCATGTCATCGACCATGATGAGCAGGATGTTCGGCTGAGCGGCCGGCAAGGACAGCCAGCCGAGCAGGGCGAGGAGCAGCGCAGGGGTTCGCATGGCCGTACCTTGGCCCGGGGCGGTGCTCCGGGCAACCTATTGCTTCGGCTCAGCGGACCGTCGCCTGGCAGACCATCTCGAGGATGCGCGGGATGCTGTAGTTCTCGTAGGCGCCGTTCTTCGGAGGGGGAGGGGGCGTGGTATGCGAGCCGAAGGAGTCCGGGGGCTGCGGGATGCGGGTGAGGTCCGGGTTCCACTGGCCGTCCTTGCCGCCGAGTTTGTAGATCACCAGGTCGAGGGAGGGCACGACGTAGAGGCAGAAGCCGCCGGCGCCTGTCTTATAGAACGCGTCGCGCGGCGCGCCGACGATCTGTCCGGCCTGGTTGTGTTCGAACTGCAGGCTGAAGGGGAAGTGCGGGTTGTAGGGCAGGGATTGCTGGCAGAGCTTGATGTAATCGGCCGGGATGAGCTGTTGGTCCTTCCATCGTCCGCCTTGCGCGAGGCAGTAGCCGAAGCGGGCGGCGTCGGTGGCGCGGAGGGCGATGGAGCCGGCGCCGTTGGCGTGGGCCATCGTCACCTCGCCGCGGTAGAGGCAGTAGCCCCAAGGACCCCAGCCCATCGGCTTGCCGAGCTTCTCTTCGATGTACGCCGGCAGCTCCTTGCCCGTCACGCGACGGAGCACCATCGAGGCGATGTGCGGGGCCGGCGAGGAATAGGAGTAGCCTTCGCCCGGGGCCGTCCAGAGCGGCACGCGCAGGGAGGAACCGTCGACGTCGCGGATGTCCTGACCCTTGGTGGGCTTGAGCGGCTGGGCCGTACCGCGGATGACGGCGGAGGGTGTCTGGCCTTCGCCGTTGTGGCCGGACGTCATGCAGAGCAGGTGGCCGAGGGTGATGTCGGCCTCGCGGGGGTCGCGCAGAGGGAACGCCTCCGGCAGGAACTCCTTCGTGTACACCTTCGTATCGAGACCCTGCGGGATCTTCGACTTGAACTCCTGCAGCATGACACCGCAGGCGATGCTCGTGAAAGCCTTGCCCGTGGAAGCCATGTCCGGGTTGGCGTTGCGGTGCGCCTTGCCGAAATATTTCTCGAAGACCAGGTAGCCCTTGGAGATCACCACCAGACCGCCGTTCTCCGTATTGGAGCGTTCGACCGCGCGGTAGGCCTGTTCGAGGCGTTCGAGATCGATGCCGGCGAGGGCGCGGGCCTCCGCGGCGTCCTTCGGCGTGCGCCAGCCGCCTTGGGCGTCGGAAGGCGGGAAGTAGTCGGCGGCGGTGGCGGAGAGGGAGAGGAGGCAGAGAAGGAGGGTGGGCTTCATCGGGATGAGCAGAAGATGGAGGATGGAAGATGAAAGATGAAGGATGAATCTATCAGGTGACACGTGGGCAAGGTGACACGTGGGCAAGGTGACATGGGGGCAAGGGGGCCAATCAGAGGCACAGAGGCCCGGAGGCACAGTGGACCAGAGTCGAGGCAGAACTCAATGGGGCACCATGGGGAGTCCGGATCATGTACGCCTAAGAATGACGGCAGGTAACATTCCGGTC
>JBEDDU010000297.1:0-3006 GCA_041176065.1 Verrucomicrobiota bacterium
GATGCGATGGACGATCCGGCGGGCGGGTCCGCGGGCACGGAAGGCGCAGACCGCCCGACCGAACGCCGGCCGGAGATCGAGGCAATGAGGGCAGGCGCGGTCGCCTTCGAGGATGCCTTCGTAGGGATGGCCGCAGCTCAGGCAGCGGGGGTCGGCGATCCGGGGGAGCAGGGCGATGCCGGCGGGGGAAAGGTGCCGGAAGGACTCGTCGTCCATCGGCGCCTGCGTCACCGCGCAGTCCCGAGGGAAGCACAGGTCGAGGAATCCCCGGTCGAGGTCAGCCAGCCAGCCCATCTCGTTCGGCCCGGAGCCAGCGGCGTTTCCGAGCGAGCCCCCAGGCGAAGCCGCCGGGGCCGGTGGCGCTGACGACCCGGTGGCAGGGGATGAGGATGGCGAGCGGGTTGGCGCCCAAGGCGGTGCCGACGGCCTGCGCCGATCGGCAGCCGATCGACTTCGCCAGCGCGCCGTAGGTCATCGTCCGGCCGGGCTTGATCCGTCGGCAGGCCTGCCAGACCTTGAGCTGGAAGCGGGTGCCATGGGCGAGCGTGCGGCGGACCGGTCCGGGTCTGCCCGGGACGATCACGCAACCCCAGCCGAGGAGTCGGCGACGGAAGCCGGCCGCTCCCGCCGGCAGCCGGAGGATCAGTTCGCCCGCCGCCGTGACCGCGACCATGAAGCCCGCGGTCTCGCCGATGCGCACCGAAGCGCCCGCGAGACGGGCGGGGATGAGACGGGACGGACGCATGCCGGCAGATTGCGTTTGCCCGTCCTCATCTTCAATCCAAGGTTCACCTCAGACCATGGCTTTCGATTTCGACAGCTGTCCGGAACGCGCCGGGACCGACAGCACCAAGTGGCACAAGTATGCCGACCGGGACATCATTCCGTGCTGGATCGCGGACATGGACTTCAAGGCGCCGCCTGCGGTGATCGAAGTCATCCGCGAACGGGCCGCCCACGGCGTCTTCGGTTACCCCGCGCAGCGCGATTCCGTCTTCGCCGCCGTCGTCAACCACGTCCGCCGTCGCCACGGCTGGGAGATCAAGCCCGAGTGGATCACGTTCATGTGCTCCCTCGTGCCGGGCATCCACGCCGCCATCCGCTGCGCGAGCAAGCCGGGCGAATCGGTCGTCACCACCGCGCCCGTCTACCCGCCCTTCATGACCGCGCCGGTCCTGTCCGAGCGCAACCCGCTCAAGCTCGAGATGGTGTTCGAGGGCGGCCGCTGGACGTTCGACTGGGCCAGGCTCGAGGCCGCCTGCGCGCAGCCGCACGCCAAGGTGCTCCTCCTCTGCAATCCTTACAACCCGCTCGCGCGCGTCTTCGACCGCGGCGAGCTGGACCGTCTCGCCGCCCTCGTGCGCAAGCATGAGCTCACCGTCTGTTCCGACGAGATCCACTGCGACCTCGTGCTCGATCCCGCCGCGAAGCACGTCGTCTTCGCCACGCTCGGCGAGGATATCGCCGCGCGCACGGTCACCCTGATGGCCGCGAGCAAGACCTTCAACATCGCCGGCCTCACCTGCGGTTTCGCGATCATCCCCGACGCCGGCCTGCGCACTCGCTTCCGCCGCGTCCTCCAAGGCCTGTCGCTCGACCAGAACATGTTCGGCCTCGCGGCCACCCAGGCCGCGTTCGACCACGGCGAGCCGTGGCGCCTCGAGTGCGTCGACTATCTCCGCGGCAACCTCGACCTCATCGAGCAGGAGCTCAAGTCCATGCCCGGCGTCGTGCTGCGCCAGCGTCCGCAGGCCAGCTTCCTCGTCTGGTTCGACGTCACCGCCCTCGGCTACGAGGACGCGCACGCCGAGTTCGAGCGGGGCGGCGTCGGGCTGAGCAACGGCGCCGACTTCGGCGGTCCCGGCCACGTACGCCTCAATTTCGGTTGTCCACGCGAACGCCTGCGCGAGATCCTGCGCCGCATGAAGGCGGTCGTGGATCGGGCGCCGGGTAATCAGAAAAAGTAAGTTTAGGGCTAGGGCCGGGGCTAGGGCTGGGGCCAGCCATGAATGAGTTTGGAGTATCGGGGAGTGATGGCCTTGGGTAGGGGCAGCACCGCGTGCTGCCCTAGTTGGCTGGCTGTATTCCCAACCGCTAACCGCAAACCGCTGATACCTTACGCACGCAGGGACGTGATCGCTATCGCGTCCGCCCTCAGATCCGACGGATGCGATGTCATCGCATCCCTGCCCACGGCAGAGAGACGGCACTCAAGGGGAACCAGAAACCGGGAAGTTTGCTTCGGGCTTGATGTTATAACAAATGTTGTCACATTAAGCGTATGGCCAAGAAGCTCAAAGTCCGTCGCATCGGTAATTCGCTCGGAGTGATCCTCCCGAAGGAAATCCTGGAGCAACTGCGCGTCGAGGAGGGTGACGGCCTTGATTACTCCGCTTCCAAGGACGGCATCCGTCTCTTTGCGACGAACCCCGATTTCGCGAAGGAGCTGGCGGTCTTCAAGTCATTGAGCCGCCGTTACCGGAATGCCCTCGGCGAACTAGCCAAATGAAAGGGCCTCATTGGTTGGGTCTGGAGTCCGTCTTGGCGCTCCACGAACTCGTCGTCGCCGATTATGGCGGCGACGCAAGTATCCGCGACGCCGGCCGCCTGCAGTCGGCGCTGGCCCGTCCGCAGCATCTGTTTTCTTATGGCGAACCTACCTTGGCTCGTCTGGCCGCGGCTTATGCCGTGGGAATCGTCCAGGGACATCCGTTCACGGATGGCAATAAGCGGACGGGCTTCATGGCAGCGGCCGCATTCCTGGAACTGAACGGCCTGACTTTCAAAGCGTCCGAAGTAGAAGTCGTGATCCAGACGCTTGGTCTCGCGGCCAGCGAAGTGTCTGAAGCTGAATATGGACAGTGGTTGGCGAAATCGGTCGAAGCACCGAAGGCTTCCAAGAAGACGAAGAAGGGTAAGGGGTAGGGGTAGGGGTAAACGAGGGCTCGATGCCCTGAGGGCTGGAGGGAATGAGAGTATGGTGTATCGAGTATGGAGTATCGGGAG
>JBEDDU010000298.1:0-2997 GCA_041176065.1 Verrucomicrobiota bacterium
ACCCGAAGATGATCACCGCCGTCCCCGTGGGCGGCGTGGTGCTCGTCGACAACGGCCTCATCCAGCTGCGCGTCCTCGAGCAGAAGAAGGACCGCCTGCGCTGCAAGGTCGAGCAGCCCGGCCCGCTCGGCAGCCGCCGCCACATCAATCTCCCCGGCGTGAAGGTGGATCTCCCCGCGCTCACCGATAAGGACCGCGCCGACGTCGCCGTCGGCTGCGAGGTCGGCGTGGACTTCTACGCCCTCTCGTTCGTCCGCGAAGCCGCGGACGTGCATGCGCTCCGCACCCTGCTCGCGCAGCATGAGTCCCAGGCGCACATCATCTCCAAGATCGAAGACCAGTCCGCGATCGCCCACCTCGGCTCGATCCTCGAGGCCACCGACGCCCTGATGGTCGCCCGCGGCGACCTCGGCATCGAGATCCCTTATGAGACGCTGCCGCTCGTCCAGCGCCAGGCCGTCGCCATGGCCATCGCCCGCCGCAAGCCGGTCATCGTCGCGACGCACATGCTCGAGTCGATGATCCACGCCCCCGTGCCGACCCGCGCCGAAGTCACCGACGTCTCGAACGCGGTGCTCGAGATGGCCGACTCGGTCATGCTCTCGGGCGAGACCACCACGGGCAAGCACCCGATCCGCTGCGTCGACGTGATGACCCGCATCGCGACCACGACGGAGCGCGACCTGCCCCGCCGGCTTTCGGACGAACAGCTCAACGAGACCCCGAAGATCAAGCTGCTGCGGGCCGCCGCCGGCCTCGCGCAGGACCTCGGCAACACCGGCATCATCGCCTTCACCCGCAACGGCGACGTGCCCCGCACCCTCTCCTCCCTCCGCGCCGTCGGCTGCCCGATCTACGCGTTCATGGAAGAGATCCATGTCCACCGGAAGATGAGCCTGCTCTGGGGCGTCGAATCCTTCCAGATGAAGTTCGAGCCCAAGGCCGAGGACAACATCACGCTCGCGCTCGCTCGCCTGCGCGACGAAGGCCACGCCGAGGCGGGACAGGTGTTCGTGATCGTGACCAACGTGATCCTCGGCCCGACCGTCATCGACTCCATCCAGCTCCGCGCGGTGCCGGCGGCCTGAAGGATCGGCGGCAGCATCACTGACGCCTAGGTAGGGCGGGCTCTCCGAGCCCGCCGCATCACATCGCGATGAGTTTGTGACGGACGGCTCGGAGAGCCGTCCCTACCCAGCCCAGCTTCAGCTGAAATACCGCCTGGCCAAGGCCTGCGTGCCCGCGTCGCCTTCGCCGGCGGCGACGACGTCGGCGTAGAGCTTCGCGGCGAGCTCGAGGCCGGGCAGGCTGATCTGCTGCTCGCGACAGACGTCGAGCGCCAGGCCGATGTCCTTCACGAAGTGCTTCACGTAGAAGCCCGGAGCGAAATCGCCCTTGAGGACGCGCGGGGCCAGGTTGAGCAAGGCCCAGCTCGAGGCGCCGCCGCCGGAGATCGAGCGCAGCGTGGTCTCAAGGTTGAGTCCGGTGGCGCGCGCGAACGCGAGGGCTTCGGCCATCGCGATCATGCCCGAGGCGATGCCGATCTGGTTGGCGAGCTTGCAGAGCTGGCCGGTGCCGGGCGCGCCTTGCAGCACGATGGTCTTGCCCATGGCCGCGAAGACCGGCTGGGCGAAATCGAAATCCTGCTGGGCGCCGCCGACCATGATGGTGAGCGTGCCTTCCCGCGCGCCCCGATCGCCGCCGGACACAGGCGCGTCGAGCGGACCGAAGCCCTTGGCCGAAGCCTCGGCGGCAAGCGACCGAGCGAGAGCCGGGCTCGAGGTGGTCATGTCGACCAGAACGCAACCCGGGCGGGCGGCGGACATGAAGCCCTGCGGGCCACGCCAGACCTCCTCGACGTCATCAGGGTAACCGACCATCGAGATCGCGAGGTCCGCACCGCAGGCGGCGTCGGCCGGAGAACCGGCCCAAAGAGCGCCCAGGGCGAGCAGACCGTCGGCCTTGGTCTTGGTGCGCGTGTAGACCGTCACCTGATGGCCCGCCTTAAGGAGATTGGCGACCATGCCCTGCCCCATGACACCCGTGCCGACGAAAGCGATTTTCATGAGGCGGATAAAAGCAGAAGGGAGGACTGAGTCGAGGACAGCATCGAGGGCTGAATTGAGGACTGAATTGAATCCGGCATGGTCGGGGCTGCATCACGACAACGTCACCCTCATGACAGGCGTCGGGTGACGGCCATCGGGGCATCAGCCGCCAGCTTCGGGTTTCGGCCTTAGCAGATATAACTAGGTCAGCAGGCATTGCTGACCCCACCAGAGGCAAGCACCCATCCGCTAGCCGCCAACCGCCTCAACCTAAGCCATCCTTACCTACCTCTTGCCCTTCGTCGCGGAATCGCCGAACCTCGGGTCATGGATTCGGCCCCGCTCACGATCTCCGATCTCGCGGATGTCCTCAAAGGACATCTCAACGGGATGGGGACGCTCGAGGTCACGGGCGAGATTTCCGGCTACAAGACCTACCCGTCGGGCCACCACTACTTCGCGCTGAAGGACAGCGAAGCCAAGGTGGACTGCGTGCTCTACTCCTTCCAGGCGCGCTGGCTGAAGTCGCCGCTGCGCGAAGGCATGAAGGTCATCGCCAAGGCGAAGGCGGATTTCTACGGCAAGACCGGCAAGTGCTCGCTCGTCATCGAGGCGATCAAGCCCGCCGGCGAAGGCGATCTCTTCCAGAAGTTCAAGGAACTGCAGGCGAAGCTGAAGGCCGAAGGGCTGTTCGAGGACGAACTCAAGCGCCCCCTGCCGGAGTTCCCGAAGACGGTGGCCTTCGTCACCTCCGAGATCGGCGCGGTCTGGCATGACTTCACCGAAGTCCTCAAAACCCGCGGCTGGAGCGGCACGGCCTGGCTCGTGCCGGCCCGCGTGCAGGGCGAGTCCTGCCCCGGCTCCGTGATCGCGGGCCTGCGTCAGGCCAACGACATCCCCGGCATCGACCTGATCGTCGTCGGCCGCGGCGGAGGCTCGATGGAAGACC